>JBCBCH010000054.1:0-10314 GCA_038530835.1 Bacteroidota bacterium
AATAAAAGGCGAACCGGCTTGAAGATGAATTTAAGTACCAAACGACCAGATTTTAAATCACCCGAGGATTTCAAGGCACTCTATAAGCAATACGCGCCTAAAATCTATAGATATGCCCTGAGCTTGGCAAGGGATGAAGATGCCGCAAATGAAGTGGTGCAGGAAGTCTTTGTCACCTTATGGGAAAAAAAAGGCTCGATTTCAGTCAAGGGTGAACTTGAACCATATCTCGTAAAGCTTGCAAAGTACAAGGTAATCGATACCTATCGCAAAGAAGAGCGGCTAAAAAAGTTACATATCTCGGTACAACCGGAAAATACAAATATACCCACCCCGGAGGACCATCTGGCCTTTGAAGATACCAAAATGCATATCTTCTCTGTTTTCAGAACACTCCCAAAGAAAGCACAAAAGATTTTCTTCCTAAGCCGCAGAAAAGGCTGGACCAATAAACGGATCGCAAAAGACCTCCAAATAAGTGAAAAGACCGTAGAATACCACATCAAAAAGTCATTGACAAGACTCAAAACTTCGATTTTACGTTAAAATCAAAAAAAAGCTACATACATCTTAGGGTAAATGCCATTTGCACACGTGTACCATATATATCGGTCACTTAATCCATATGGTTATGAAAATATCAAAAGAACTTTTGGCCAAATACGCCCAAGGCAAATGTAATCCTCAAGAGCAGCAATTAGTAGAAGATTGGCTGAATCAACATGAAACCCTTGAAGATAAGGATGAAGTTGGGGAGTTTAAAAAATTCCATGACGAAACTTGGAGTAAAATAGCCCGTATTTCCGGATTTGGAAAACGCAAGGCCGTCACTTCTGCCAGATCATTGATTAAATATGCGGCCGCCGCCTGCATCATTTTTGGTGCTTTTATTGGCGGGCGAGTCTCTGCCAATTCAGGGTCGGCTGTGACCGTTGATGCTAACGGGTACAAAGAGAATCTTTATTTGACCGGCGGTCCCAACCTGCGCACAAATCTAAAGGGCGATCATTTCAAGGTAAGTTTCAAGGGCACCTTGAGCCTTTACAATGCCTCTACAAAAGAACAAACAATCACTACGGGGGACAGTACCTTTATACTCGGCCCTAAAAAAGTATATTATTTAAGTGGATCTACTGTCGACCCAATGCTCATTGAAGGGTTTGGGAACAACTTTGATGATCCCATGGTCAGTGAGCTTTCCATCCTAAGAATCGATAACGAATAAATGCGAAGTTTTTTGGTCGGACTTATGTTGTTAAGTTTTCAGGGCGCGTTATCTCAAGGTTTTTTTTCCATCAAAGGCCGTTTGGCCGGTGAAAACACCGGGGCCCTGGCCTACGCCAATGTATTTATAAAAGAATTGGGCCTAGGTGCGGTATCGGATGATAATGGCTATTTCCACTTGCAAAATGTTCCCCTCGGCACCCACACTTTAACCGTCAAGATACTGGGGTTTGTGGAACAAGAACGTACACTGGACCTGAGTGGGAACCTGAACGGTATCGACTTTCTTCTAAAAGAGGAAACCCGCAACCTGGACGAGGTGGTCGTAAAAGGTAAGAGCAATGCCCAAAAATTGCAGGAATCTGCCCAATCGGTAACCGTTGTAAAAACGGAGACCGTGAAATTGCAAACGGCGGACCTTGGGGAGGTAATGGCCAAAACAGAAGGGGTCAGTGTACAACGTGGGGGAGGATTGGGTTCAGGGATCCGTTTTTCCATTAATGGACTTTCTGGCGATCAAGTAAGATTTTTCTATGATGGCATACCCTTAAATTTCTCACCTTATGCCTTCGGTATAGCCAACATTCCGGTAAACGCAATCGACAGGGTAGAAGTATACAAAGGTGTTGTGCCCATTCAATTTGGGGCTGATGCCCTGGGTGGGGCGGTAAACCTGGTCCCACCTGAGATCAATAGGAAATTTGGGGCCTCGGCCTCTTACCAGACAGGTTCTTTTGGCACCCATCGAATCACGTTGAACTTGGAGCACTATAATATTGGGACGGGCTTTTTTGCCACTGTGGGAAGCTTTTACGATTATACCGATAACAATTACAGGATAGATGCGGCCATTCCCAACGAACAGGGTCAGCTCAGACAGGTCAGGGTGGAACGCTTCCACGATGCCTATCGCGCCTTTGGCTTCAATGGAAAATTGGGTTTCATAAATAAAAAATGGGCCAACAACCTTAGTATAGAAGGTTACTATGGTGATTATGATAACGAAATCCAGAACAGTCAGGCACCTGGATTGATAGATCAGCCCCAACTGGGCATTAACAATGCCGTGGCCGGCAATCCTTTCGGTGAAGTGGTTTTTACAAGTTTCTCCACAGGAGCCAATTTGCACTATAATGTAAGTCCGTTCCAAAAATGGGAACTAGACCTTAAAGCCGGGTATAATTATAATGAGAGGGAATCCTTCGATGTCGGCAACAATCTTTACAATTGGCTTGGTGAGATCATTCGGGTAAATAGGCTACACGGGGAGTTTGGACAGGCTGACAACCTGATCACCATCAGTGAAAGCGTCTTTGCCAGACAACGGACGACATATGAGATAAACGATAATAACGTACTCAGCCTCTCCCTTTCACCAACATATACCTTCAGGACGGGGGACGACCTGCTCATTGAAGGTCCTTTTGACCCGGCACTCGACGAGGGTAGGTTATACGATCTGGTCAGTGGATTCGAATATAAACTGGAGCTGTTCAACAAGCGTCTGCAGAATATTGCTTTTATAAAAAACTATAGACAGAAAGTCCGTATCGAATCCTTGGATCCCAGTATTGATCAGGTTCAGGTCGATGAACGTTCGGTGAGCAACTTCGGGGCCGGCAATGGACTGAGGTACGATTGGTCGGAGCGCTTTTCTACGAAACTCAGCTACGAATACGCCATTCGTCTGCCAAGACAGGACGAGATATTTGGAGACGGGCAACTATTGGTGGAAAACCTGGAGCTCCGTCCAGAGAGCAGTCATAACCTTAATGTGTCCTTGGCCTACAACAGTAAAGATTATGCAAAAGTGGATTGGTCGGCACAGGTCAATTTTTTTGTCCGACAAATTGATGACCTTATATTTCTTTTGGTCGATGCTAATGATTTTGGTTCGTTCCAAAATGTCTGGAGCGCTACTTCGAGCGGAGTGGAATTCAGCATGAGAATAAAAAACCTGGTGCGGAGACTCACGCTTTCCGGTAACGCCACATACCAAGACTATAGGAATACCTCGGACACAGGGCCCTTCGTACAGTTCCGTGACGACCGTATCCCCAACGTACCCTACCTCTTTGCCAATGCCGCCGTCGAATATCAATTTGAAAATTTGATAAAACAAGATGACGGCCTTTCCCTTTTCTGGAACCTACGTTATGTGAACTCGTTCTTTGTGGGCTGGGAAAGTGCCGGCCTGGAACAGTTCAAGGCCGAGGTCCCTGACCAAACTGTCCATGCTGCCGGACTGACCTATAGATTGGCAACTAAAAAAATACAGAACTCCATTACCATTGAAGTGCAGAACCTGACCGATGCCAAGGTCTTTGACTTCTTCGGGGTACAGCGGCCAGGTCGTGCCGTTTTTGTAAAACTGACCACCCAATTATAATGAAAAATGAAATCTTAATTAAAACAGCTACAAAATGAAAAGAGCGCTTAAAATTTTTGGTCTTATTTTGGCCCTTGGAATGATCTCCTATTCATGCGGAAGTGATGACAATGATCCAGAACCCGAACCACCGATTGGAATGGAAGATGATGACCCGATCGGGATGGAGGACGATACCCCTCCTGTCGAAGAGTTTGAATCTGGATGGCTCATTGGTTATCGTACTCGAACGCCACAGGGACTGATATGGTATATGGAGGTCAATGAGGAACTGCCGGACGAAACCGATCAGGCCAATGCAGTTGAGCTGGGTTTCAATTCCCAAATTTTCACAACCGGTGACGGTGTTTGGACATGGAACGGAGATGCCTCGACCATTACCCGTTGGGAAGTGGATCGGACCAATCTGGAATTCTCGGTAAATGGCCTGTTGAGCATAGCGGCCAGTGGGATATCGGGAAGGAATGCGCCAAACCTGTTCTTTTCCGAAACACGGGCGTTCATTTCCCAACTTGCCGAGGGCACGGTCGTTGAATGGAACCCAACTACAATGGAAATCATTCAGATACACAATATAGATCCGTTGCCGGATTTGGGCACTACTTTTGGTTTTTACACAGAGCAAACACTTTATCCAACATCCGATGGAAAAATAATGATGCCCATCGTATTTTCAACACCAGTGAATTGCTGTGATACCTCAGAATTACCAGATCCACCCGGGGCAATGTTGGCCATATTTGATCCCGAAAGTGGTACCGTGGTATATAATAGGGATGAGCGTATGATCGCCAATCATTCCACATTGATGCCCGATCCGACAGATGGTTCATTTTACATGGTGCCCAATTTTTCAGGATCTTATTGGGACCCCTATTTCGACCTAACGGGTCAACCCGTTCCATATGGTGTGCTGCGAATCAATCCTGATGGCAGCTTTGATCCTGATTTCTTTGTTGATTTGACCGACTTTGTTGACATAACATTTTTGAGAAGTCAATTTTTTGTCTTTGACCAAAAGTTTGTCCTCAGCTATTTGGATGAGGCAGACTATATGCACCCGGATTCCTACGATGACCGTTTTGGGTCTTTTGGCTTAACGGCCGAACTTATCATAGTGGATTTGGTGACCGGTGAGGTTATGGATTTTGCAGGATTCAATGGCAGTGGCTTTGACGCCGCAATTTTCTTGGATACTGTAGATGGTGTCAACTACTTTTCTGGTTTCAACGCAGCTACCGAGCAGGGTGGTCTATTGATACAGAACGGGACCGATGCCTTGACCACTGTGACCGTCCACAATGGTAATAATGACTTTCAGGCCGTCGCAAGACTGTGGTAAACCATTATGGATTTCTTGGTCTCGTTCCAAGAACCTGAAAGGTATTGGGAAAAAATGGTTCAGCGATTTAAATGATTGGAATGTCAGTTAAAAAACTGATTGGTAAGATACACCTCTGGCTCGGACTTGCGTCCGGGCTTGTGGTGTTTATCGTATCCATTACTGGTTGTATCTATGTTTTCCAAAAAGAATTACGGTCGTTTTTTTACAATGGTTATGTTCATATTAAAGATAAGGAGGTCAAATCGGTCGACTATATCCCCTCCTCCGAATTATTGGACATTGCCAAGGTCCAAGTCGGCAAAGGTCTGAATATTACCCTTCTGGAGATGGGCGGTAATGGCAAGGCCGCCTCCGTTCGTTTTTATAAACCCAATGGCAAAATAGATGATGAACAGTTCATCTGGTATTGGGACAGTATAGATTACCACTACACGGTCTATATCAATCCATTTTCCGGTGAGGTGCTTAAAGTCGAGAATACCAAATGGGAATTTTTCAACCTTATCGTTCAAATTCATACCAGTCTATTGATGGGGCCGATAGGCACTGCAATTGTCTCTTTCTCTGTGCTTGTTTTCGTGATTATGTTGCTTTCAGGAATTGTCCTATGGTGGCCGCAGAACAGAAAATCATATAGGATGCGCACCTGGTTTCGCTGGAAACCGACCACTAAATGGAGGCGGAAGAACTATGACCTACACAATATTTTGGGCTTCTATGTCTTATTTTTTGCCTTGATAATCTCAATTACTGGGCTCAGCTGGTCTTTTAGTTGGGTGCGGGATGGTGTCATTTGGGTTGGCAATGGAGGCAGCAACGAAAAAACTGTTTGGCCCATAGCGAAATCCATTGGTACGGATAAGGAATCTGAACTAGGTATGGACAAGGCGCAAGTAATATTGATTGATACCTATCCAAATGCGGACGAAATCCTGATGTTCATGCCCAGGGATTCTGTTGCCAGTTTAATCAGCATAGTCAGGATAAAGGAAGATGTTATAGATTCTTGGCACTATTTTGACCAATATACGGGTCAACACCTGGATAAGTTGCTTTTGGATGATATGCCCAGCGGAGAAAAGTTAAATATGCTGGGATATCCCATCCATATTGGTTCAATTTTGGGCCTGCCAGGTAAAATCCTGGCATTTTTTGCCAGTCTGGTCAGTGCCAGCCTTCCTATTACAGGCTTTTTGATATGGTACAACCGCAAATTCAAAAAACGAAAAGGGAAGCACATACATAAAATAACAACTGTTTCATGAAGTCTGGAAAAAAGTATGAGAAACTATCTGCTCGGGGATAGTCGCCATAGCATTAGCTGGGGCTGCAAATAAGCGAAGTCAAAAAGAACAGGGAATCACCGTAGATAAATTATAAACCGTAAAAAAAGTATTTACGGATTTTCTGAGTTAATCATATATAAATTTTATTCAGTGGATTTGTGCCTAATTTGAAAATTCCCTTTCTTATTTATCCTTTTTATTTCGTTCATTTTTCAGAAAAACCAATAATGTTAAACACAAGCTTCAAAACCTCAATTATCAGGAAAATTGGCGATAATTTTTATTTCTCAAGCATCCTATAAAACCAACAATTTATCAGACTTCGAATATCCAATTATATAGTTAGCTATTCAAGTTTAAACCTATTGCAAACCTTCCCCCAATTTCTGGATTTTACGCAATAGTTCTTTACGCTGATTTAGGGTCGAGTCTTTAATGGGTGCTAAATAAGTGACCTTCACAGGTTTCACCCCACAGAATTCCAACACCCCTTTTTTGAATTGATTTATGGCTGGATTTCTCATTACCAATCGATTATACCAACTTATGGTATCAGCTGTAACAATAATTCTGGCCGTTTTACCTTTTAACAGCTTGCTCGGAAACAGCTTACCTTTTTGGTATTTGAAAGTTATTCCTGGCAGAAAGGTTCGGTCTATAAATCCTTTTAATAGGGCTGGTACTCCATACCACCACATAGGAAATACCCAAACAAGGTGCTCTGCTTCCTTCATTTTCTTAATTGCAGTTTCCAAATCTGGCTCCAGCGGATATGGTTTACGATAACCATATTTTAAAACTGGGTCGAAGTGCAAATCAACTAAGTTGATGGTTTCAACCTTGGCATTTGCTTTATGGGCGGCTTCTGTATAAGTTTTGGCCAATGCCCAATTAAAGCTCTCCCTATCGGGGTGTCCATTAATAATGAGTACTTTTTTCATTTTTATCCTTTTTGAAGGCCAAAATCATACCTAAGTTTTAAATGGTCAAATGCTTAACCCAACAAAGATTCCAACTAGCTCCTTTTTTATCGATGTAGTGGACAAGGCCTTGAACCAGGGTGTTCCAATTCCAAATCTGATGTTTTTGTATTGCAAGCCCAGCCGATAGAGGTTCGAAAGATTGCCATTACTGGAAAAATCAGTGGAATAATTAATCTGCCCCCTAAAATACAATGCAACCCTTCCACCAATAGGCGTTTGATATTCCAACAAAATTCTTGTAAACAAATATTTCCTGTCTGATATTCTGTATGATGGAAAAATGTCAAAACGAAAATTATTTTTGTTATAACTATATCGAGCTCCAAATGCAACACTTTGTCCCTTTTGATTCCATGCTATTTCAGTAACCAGAGAGACACCTCTTTTTATTTCATAAAACAGAAAGTTGTCAATAAGATAGCTTTCAGATATCCTGCCTAAGTTGTAGTCTGTTCTTATGGAAGTCAAATTAAAAAAACTAAGATTGGTGGTTTCAAAAGCCTTGAAGAAAGTATACTGGTATTTCACCCTCTCGCCCATGAAAGTACTTTCCACGTAAGAGCTTTGGGAGAATAAACTTGCTTGTATCCCAAATAATATCCCTATGAAAGTCATGTACTTCATTGCTAAGGTATTTTCCACCTTTTTCTTGATAGATCTGTAATCTTCTGCTTTTTACCATTTAGTTCTTTAGTCTTTGGCGACTTCTTCAGACTGTTTCGAACAACTCTTCCACAGTTTTTCTGACTTTTTTTCGGTACTGTGTCTCATCTTCTTCTGAACGATATCCCACTGTGGCAATGACGGATGCATTGAGTCCTTTTTTGTTAAGACCAAGGATTTCATTGTAGGCTCCTGAATCAAAACCCTCCATTGGGCAGGCATCTATCTTCAGTTCCGCACAGGCGTTCAATAGATTGGCCAAGGACAGATATGTCTGTTGTTTGGACCAAGATTGCCATTCGGAAGTAGTTTTTTTGGAGAGGTTTTCTTTAATGAACGCTCCATAATCTGCAACGTCGGCAACCGCTATTTGCTGGGTTTTGGAAATGTTGTTTATATAATCATCCACATATTCATCTTTATGCTCTGAAAAATTACAGAACAAGAATAGGTGAGATGCTTCTATTACCTGGGACTGGCCCCAAGAAACCTCCCTGAGTTGTTCCCTCAATGAGGTATCATTTACAATCAAAACCTTGTACAATTGAAGGCCATAGGACGATACTGATAATTGTACCGCTTCTTTCAAGTAATCCAAATCTTGCTCTGATACCCTTTTTTGGGGATCAAACTTTTTGGTCGCATAGCGCCATTTTAAATTTTCTACTAGTTTCATTTTATTAAGTTTTTTGATTAAACATTGTTTTCATTCTGCTCGAACTTATTTCACTAGAGCATAGTTGCTCATTGAGAATTGTTCTTCAAACCCCAACTTTTTGTAGAGACCTTTTCCCATTGCCGAAGCTTGCAATGTGGCATGGGAGTATCCTTTTTTCACGGCTTCATATAACATGGAATGCATCATCTTTTCGGCATAACCCTTTCTTCGCATCTCTGGAATGATTCCCATAGAATGGATGCCAACAATTTCTTTTCCTGTATTGTAGGTCAACGCGGTGCCAACAGGAGAGGTTCCATAATAGGCAATCAAATACTCTATTTCATCAAGGCTTTTCAATATCAACTCATGATGGATCTTATAGTTAAAGGCCTTTTCGAACAATGACTCCCACAATTGAGCAGCGTCCTTGTTTTCTACCCTTTGGAGCTTCAATCTGGAAGGGGTGGACACTTCTTTGGAAAGGTCGAGAACCATCCCAACTTGTTCCAACACCTTTTCAAAACCATTGGCTATAAGAAGGGATTCATATTCTTTTCCTTCTATTTCCCAATGGGGAACAGTGATTTTGATGGGAGAGGAAGCGATTATCTTTTTTATTGCATCAATATCACTTTGCTTGGGGCTGTTTATAAACCAAAGTTTGTTTGGCCAATCAGAATAGGCTATGGCCCCATAGTCAAAAGTGTTGCCAATTACATAAGTGTCGGCCTTACGGTTCACCAGTTGCCATAACGAGGTCAAGTTGTCGATGTTCAGTTTCTTTAAGTCCATTTTTTACGTGTTTTTGATTAAAATAATTCCCAAGGTCATGGCGATTACACCAAAAATCTTTTTGTAGGCAATAGGTTCCGAAGGCAGACCAAACCAACCAAAATGGCCCGCAACTACGGAAAACAAAATTTGCCCAAAAAGACCAATGGAGATCATCGTGGAAATGCCCAGTTTGGGTATGGTATAATAATAAAGTCCGATCCCAATCACACTGAACAATGCCCCCGAAAACCATAAGTAATAAGGCACGTCCTTAAGTTTGTATAGGGACGGTAGATGCTTGGTACAGATCAGGACCGCAAAAAGTGCCAATAGTGCGCTTATGATATAGGCTACAAGAGAGGTCAACAAAGGACTTTTGAGCTGCTCGCTCAGCTGTGAATTAAACCCCCCATGAAGTGCCAAAAAAACTCCTCCTATAAAGGCCAATAGCATTGGTGTTGTCTGACTCATAATTCAAAGTATTAATGATTTATAGGCCAAATGTACCTCGGTGACCGTGCCTGCACATTTACATATGTCGATAAATGAGATTAAAGTGCCTTTCTTATCCTACTAAGCTGGGTAGGGGTAATTCCCAGATAAGATGCAATCAACCATTGGGGCACCCTTTGAGGTAATTTAGGGTACCTATTGAGGAAAGAAATGTAACGTTCCGTGGCACTTTCTGCTGCAAATGAAATCTGACGTCGTTCATTTTCAATGATCCAGTTTTGTTCCAGATTTGCAATGTAATAGTTCTTTAAGTCCTCGTGGCCATAAATGACTTCCTTATAGCGCTTATAATTCATTTCCAGAATAGTACCGCCCACGACACATTCAACACCAAACCCTGAAGGCGTATCTGTGAGCATGGACACCGTGGAGCCTGCCAAGTGCCCTTCCACAAAAAAATTCTTGATATATACATTGGCTTCGTCGTCCATCCACTGGGATACCAAAATTCCCTCACAAACGAAAAAAATATTCTT
>JBCBCH010000055.1:0-10295 GCA_038530835.1 Bacteroidota bacterium
TTTATTGTTTCGTAAATACCAAAACCCGTAATGATACCATTGAACAAACTATAAAATACATTGGTATGTTTGCCCATAAGGGAAAGTATCAAGAAATATGAAATAAGCACAGCTGCGGTAACTAGTCCAAAACGAATCGGAAGGGTCATGTTTTTCATGTTGGTGTGTTTAGAAGATTATCCCCTTTTAATTTAGTGAATATTCCCCAATTCTTTCACGCTACTATTATCCAAATCCTTCTGCCGAATTTCGGTACTTTTTGGATTATATTAGTGAAGTCAGAAAAACGTTGGCAATTCCAAGTTTTTGACGCTGTTCAATTCATTAATCCAATACTATGAGAAAAACATTACTAATAACGGTTTTGCTGCTGCCACTACTCCTCTGTGCGCAACAAGTCGATTTTGAGGAGTACGACCTTGACAATGGTCTACACGTCATTTTACATCAAGATAACTCCGCCCCGGTAGTTAATATTTCGATAATGTACCACGTGGGTTCCAAAGATGAAAATCCCAATAAAACAGGGTTCGCCCATTTTTTTGAACATCTCCTTTTCGAAGGAACCAAGAATATAGAACGAGGAGAATGGGATAAAATCGTATCCTCCAATGGAGGCAGCGGTAACGCCAGTACCTTTTTGGATGAAACCTATTATTATGAAACCTTCCCGTCCAATAGTTTGGAAACCGGTCTTTGGCTAGAATCTGAAAGACTCTTGCATCCGGTAATTGAGCAAGTTGGAGTGGACACCCAGAAAGAAGTTGTTCAAGAGGAACGAAGGTTGCGGGTAGACAACTCCCCATACGGTGCCTTTTTCGAACAACTTTTGAAATACTTGTATACCAAACATTCCTATCGCTGGGGAATTCTAGGTTCCATGGAGCACATTGCCAGCGCCTCTTTGGAAGATTTCCAAAACTTCAGCAAAAAATTCTACGTGCCCAACAATGCTGTTTTGGTGATAGCTGGTGATTTTGAGACAGAGAAAACCAAAAAAATGATTTCTGATTATTTTGGACCAATTCCCAAAGGAGAACCCATACAACGGGTAAAAGTGGAAGAAGATCCCATTGAAACCACGGTGATGGCCAAATACCATGACCCGAACATTCAAATTCCCGCACTCTTACTGGCCTATCGCACCCCTGGAAAAAAAGAACGTGACGCTTATGTAATTGATATGATATCAACCTACTTGAGTGACGGAGAAAGTTCAAAATTGTACAAGACCTTGGTAGATGAACAGAAAAAAGCACTTCAGATTTTTGCCTTTCCCATAAACGCAGAGGACTATAGTTCATATGTGGTTGGTGGACTTCCCGTCGGAGACAATTCCCTTCAGGATATCAAAAACGGCATTGATACTGAAATTCTTAAAATCCAAAGTGAACTGATTTCCGAAAAGGATTATCAAAAACTCCAGAACAAATTTGAGAACAACTTCGTCAATGCGAACAGTAGCTTCTCAGGAATCGCAGAATCCCTAGCAGAGAATTATTTGTTGAAAGATGATACCAACCTAATCAATACTGAAATTGATATTTATCGTTCCATCACACGGGAAGAGATTCGTGATGTTGCGAAGAAGTACCTCAAAGTAAACCAAAGGGTAGAGCTAGAGTATTTACCTGAACAAAAAACTGCCAATTAAGATGAAAAGGATAGTAGTTTCCATAGCATTGTTTGTAGCATTTTTTAGCGTACATGGACAAATTGATAGGACGCAACCTCCTAAACCCGGTCCAGCGCCGACCATTAACCTAAAAGAACCCGTTCGGTTCGAACTCAACAATGGTCTGAAAGTGATGGTCGTCGAAAACCATAAACTGCCCCGGGTTTCCATACAGCTTACCTTGGACAACGCACCCATTTTACAAGGAGAAAAGGCAGGGGTTTCTGACTTGACCGCTAGTTTGGTCGGAAAGGGGTCCAAAAACATTTCCAAGGACGAATTTTTTGAAGAAGTGGATTTTTTGGGAGCCAATATTTCATTAGGTGACCAAAGCGCTTATGCCAGTTGTCTTTCCAAATACTTTCCTCGAATTCTAGAGTTAATGGCCGATGCGGCTTTGAATCCCAACTTTACCCAAGAAGAGTTTGACAAGGAAAAAGACAAACTGCTAACCGCGCTTAAAGCTGAGGAGAAAGATGTAAGCGCCATAGCTACTCGTGTTCAATTGGCACTTGCTTATGGGAAAAATCATCCTTACGGGGAAATTACTTCCGAAGAAACCGTCAACAACGTTACCCTTGCCGATGTTGAGCAATTTTATCGCGCCAACTTTGTTCCGGCAAATGCGTACCTCGTTGTCATTGGTGATGTCGATTTAGCTGAAGTAGAAAAACTGGTTACACAGTATTTTACGCCTTGGTCAAAAGCGACCCCTCCTTCATTTAGCTACGCAAAGCCTGTGGACGCCCAATATGCGCAAATCAACTTGGTAGATGTGCCCAACGCGGTTCAATCGGAAATTGCTGTGCAAAATATTACAGAGTTGAAAATGAAAGATGATGATTATTTGCATGCCCTGTTGGCCAATCGAATTTTGGGTGGGGGCAGTCAAGCCAGGCTTTTCATGAACCTAAGGGAGGACAAAGGGTATACCTATGGCTCGTATTCCGCTATTCGCGACAACAAATTTGGCCCTATGCGCTTTAGCGCTTCAGCAGAGGTCCGCAATGCAGTAACCGATAGCGCCATGGTGGAAATGCTTACTGAAATTGATAAAATTAGAACCACTCCCGTCACCGAAGAGGAACTCAAAAATGCCAAGGCCAAATATTCCGGAAGCTTTGTTATGGCGCTCGAAAAACCACAAACGGTGGTAAACTATGCTTTGAACATTGAAACGGAAGGTCTCCCGAGCGATTTTTACAAAACCTATTTGGAACGCATAAATGCCGTAACCATTGAAGATGTGCAAAAAGCCGCACAGAAATATTTTTCCACGGCCAACGCCCGCCTAGTGGTTACCGGAAAAGCTAGTGAGATAGCAGGGAAATTGGAAGATTTCAACTTTCAAGGCAAAAAAGTGCCATTGCTGTATTATGACAATTATGCCAACAAGAAAGCTAAACCGGAATAACTTGGGATTTTCGTTTTAACGGAGCAAACAGAATCTTTAAAACATTTAGGGCGCCTTGGGCGTCCTTTTTTTATGGATGAGATAAACCCCTAAAAGGATCAATCCAGCAGACAGCAGTTGCCGAAATCCAAAAGTTTCCCCATCCAACAACCCCCAAAAAATACCAACCAACGGAATCAAATAGGTGACAGAAACCGAAAACACCGCCGAAGAGATTTGAACTAGTCGATTGAACATGATTTTGGCGACACAGGTGCTCAACACACAAAGAATTACGATATAGCCCAAAGAAGGCCAAAAGTTCGGACCACTCAAAGTTGACCCTTCAAAAAAACCCGAACCAAACATCACTAAAAGGCCGGGAATCCAAATGCCCAAAAAGTTGCCTACGGCGATGGCCATTGGAGAAACGTTTTGCAATTTGCTTTTGATAATGTTCGTATTTAGCGCATAGCAAATCGTTGCGATTACTACCAAACCGGTATACCCATAATTTTGGTCAGGATTCAGGGACTTGCCAGTCAATATCAACAGAATTGCTCCAACTAACCCCAAAAGCACTCCAAAAAGCTGGTTGCGCTGAAATCCAATGCCAAAAGCCAAGTACCCTATAAATAAAGTGAACAAGGGTACCAGTGAATTCAAAACCGAGGCCACTGAGCTATCAATTTCCGTTTCGGCAAAAGCGAACAAAAACATGGGCAGAAAACTCCCCACAAAACCTGATACGATTACCCAGGGCCATTCTTTTTTAGTAATACCACGAACACTTCTAAAGCCAATAACAAACAGAAACAATCCGGCGAAGACCACCCTAACGGAACCCAGTTGCAATGGGGTAAATCCCAACAGCCCTTTTTTGATTAAAATGTATGAGGTGCCCCAAATAATCGAAAGGATTCCTAAATACAGCCATTTTTTGTTGGTATCCCCCATACATCACCTTTGGGATACAAATGTGCTGATAATTCAAGACTATATCGCCATTCCAATGTATTTTTGTAATCTCTACAAGAATGTTGAAGCAGTTTTATACATACGGATTTGTTTTGCTGTATTTGGTGGCCATGGCCCGTCCGGTGATGCCCCTAGCTGAATATCTTGTGTATGAAGATTACATTGCCGAGTTTTTGTGTATTAACAGGGACAACAAGACCTTGGATTGTAATGGAAAGTGTTACCTCATGCAAATGCTTCAAGAGCAAAATGAGGAAAAGCATCATAATGTGCCCCGTATTGCCATGGAGGAATATCCTATCGGTTTTGTGGAGCTTCTCGCGCTATCCTTTTCCCAAAGGGAATCCATGCATTCTGAAACAACCTTCACATATAGTAATCCCTATTCGTTCCTTTTTATTTCAGAGCAGTTTCACCCACCAAGCGTCGTAGCTTAACTTCCGGTTTACTTTTTTAGCTTTCCTGTTTTCTCTATCAAGTACGGAGAGGAATGGATTGCACCTCAATTCCAATAATTAAAACTTCAAATGAAACATATTTTAACCGCCATTGTTATGATGGCAACCCTTGCATTATATGCACAAGAAACTACTGACTCCATCCAAAAATGGTCTGCTGGAAGGCCGGATGGACATGCTCCTATATCCGTTATGGGCGACCATATGCACGGAAAGGGCGAGTGGATGCTCTCGTATCGCTACATGTACATGAACATGGGCGATTTAAAACAAGGAAGCGATGACGCATCTTTCGCGGATGCCTTGGAGGATTATATGGTTACTCCAACCGAAATGCCGATGAACATGCACATGGTAGGAGCTATGTACGCTCCGAGCGATAAAATCACCATAATGGTCATGTTCAATTACTTGTCCATGGAGATGGACCATCTTACCCGAATGGGAGGAGCCTTCATTACCGAGTCCAATGGTTTTGGTGATATCCAACTATCCGGTATGTACCGCTTTTTCAATCGAAACCGACAAAGTTTACATGCGCAAGTAGGGGTTTCCATTCCCACCGGAAGTATCACGGAAAGTGATGTAACGCCTGCTTCCGCGCCAAACGAAGTAGAACTCCCCTACCCAATGCAAATTGGTAGTGGAACTTTTGACACCAACTTGGCTTTGACCTATTTGGATCAAACCGAGCAGATTTCCTGGGGTGGACAGCTTCGCGCTATTTTGCGTTTTGGGGAAAACGACAGAGATTTTCGATATGGCAACCTGCAAAGCTTGACGGGTTGGTTCGCGGTAAAAGCTGCGGACTGGTTGAGTTTTTCAACCCGTTTGGAAGCCTTGGTCGTAGGTGAAATTGATGGGGCAGACCCCAACTTAAACCCCATGATGGTCATTACCGCAGATACCGCCAACTCTGGAGGAAACTTTTTGAACGGTGGACTGGGATTCAATGTCTACATTCCAAAAGGTGCCTTGAAAAACCTTCGCTTCGGATTTGAATTTGCAACTCCGCTCTATCAAGACCTTAATGGTATCCAGCTCAAGCAAAAGGAGACCTTGACCTTTGGAACACAATATGCATTTTAAACTTATCGCCCGGAGGTGCTTCCTCCGGGTTAAAACTTTTTTATTATGAAGAAAATCTTATTCTCCGTCTTTTTGGCAACCTTAGCAATGGCTTGCCAACAAGCACAAAAAAAGCCAACAAACACCGAAAAACCTGTTCAAGAAACCGAGCAAACTCTCAAAAATAGAAATCTAAAACCCAACGGAGAGCCTTTCTCCGATGAAGAGTTGGCCAACATGAGCCATGATGAGGCTATGGCGATTTTTCGTGAGGCTCCAAAAGACACCATAAACAAAATAGGCTATCTGCTCTATGATGGGTTTTTCACTTTAGATGCCATGGGTCCCTTATCCGTACTTAACAGCATTTATCCTGCAGAAAAATATCTAATTGGCCGTCATAAAGGCATCATAAAAAGTAATGACGGTGTTTCTTTCAGTGTAGACTACAGTATCGAAGATATTGACCAATTGGATATTTTGGTCGTTCCGGGAGGGTTTATCCAAACCTATCAAGCCACAAAAGATGAAGAATTGTTGGCATGGATTCGAAAAATTGACGAAAACAGCAAATTCACCATGAGTGTTTGCTCCGGCGCATGGATTTTAGGCGCTGCTGGTCTCCTGGATGGTAAAGAGGCCACCACACATTGGTATAGAGCCGAGGAAAAGCTGGCGCTCTACAATGCTAAATACGTTCGTAAAAGATACACCAATGATGGAAAGTACTGGACCAGTGCGGGCGTTTCAGCTGGCATTGATATGAGTTTGGCCCTAGTGGATAAAATAAGAGGAAGAAATTATGCAGAGTTTTTGGCACTAAACATTGAATACGACCCAGAACCTCCTTTTGAAGGAGGCCACCCGGATAAAGCTGACCGATTGGTTACGGCCATGCTTGTAAAAATGTTTGATGAAGGACTCGAACCGTATCTGGAAAACGAATAATTTTGATGAAAATCAATCTGATGAAAAATGTACTTACCCTCCTATCGCTTATTCTCTTTGTTAACCTAGGATGCAAAGACGCTAAAAAGGAGGAAGGCCCTACCCAAATGGAGCAAGTCATGGCCATTCATGACGAGGTAATGCCCAAAATGGGACGTTTGGGAGAATTGGTTGGCCAGCTCAAAGAAAAAGTCGATACCACGGAAACCGGAAAGCAATATGAAGCGGCCATGTTGGACCTTCAAAAGGCCAATGAAGATATGATGCAATGGATGATGGGCTTTGGAGACCGTTTTGATTCGGAAGAAATCCTTGAAGGAAAACCCCTTTCAGATGAGAAAAAAGCCTGGCTCGACGAGGAAGAGGTCAAAGTAAAGGAGCTTAAGAAAAGCATAAATGCTAGCATCGAAAAAGCCGAGACGCTGCTAGGAGAAGAGTAAGATTTCATTCCCAGCGAATACTTTCCATAAGCCTGCGAATATCCTTTTGCAAATAAACCGCAGCAGGCAGAATGGAATCGTAGTTGGGTTTGGCGTAGAAATACAGGGAGCCCGTCACAAAGTGGCGGGTGCTATCCGTTACATAAAATTGAGACTGGGAGGCCGCATTACCGCTAACCTCATAAAACATCCCATAAACTTGGTCAGTATCATTTACGAAGGGCTGTTCCAAGATGTTGTCTGCCTTCACTACATGTTCGTACGATAACTTTTGAGCATCAATCAAAAGCGTGTCCAAATTGTTGTTTACCGGTTTATAAGTCAAATAAATAGACCCTTTCATATTAGGGTAGTCCAAAATGAGCGAACCATCTTTGTTTTCTTGAATGTTGGCCGCCAGGTTTTTATCAAAAACATAAGTGCAACCCAAATCGGTTTGAGCATATTCGGCTTGATTGTATTCCAGTCGAAGAAAAGCTTTGGGCTTGGGCAAAACCTCATCTTTACAGGCGGTGGCCAATCCTATAATACAAACCAACAAGAACACACTATGCTTCATGGGGCAATGTCACTTTAATTTGTTTCAATCGTTTTTTATCCAAGCTTTCCACTACAAAACTATAGTTATCGAACATGACCTTCTCGCCTCGTTTGGGAAAACTACCAGAAATTTCCAAAACAAAACCTGCAATGGTCTCGGATTCACCTTTCTGATTCTCGAAATCTTCTTCGTCTTCAATTTTAACGACTCGATAAAAATCTTTTAAGGCAGTTTTGCCGTCAAAAACGTAATTGTAATCATCTAGTTTGGAATAAATCAAGTCTTCATCATCAAACTCGTCACTGATGTCACCTACAATTTCCTCAATAATATCTTCTAGGGTGACAATTCCTGAAGTACCGCCGTATTCATCTACCACAACTGCCAAGTGAATCTTCTTTTCTTGGAATTCCAGCAACAGGTCGTCCAATTTTTTGTTCTCCGGAACAAAGTAGGGCTCGCGCACCAAAGACATCCAAGCAAAGTTTTTCCGGTCAAGGTAGGGCAGCAAATCTTTGATGTACAAAACACCCAACACATTGTCCATACTTTCAGAAAAAACAGGAATTCTTGAATAGCCGTTCTTCTGAATTTCATCAATAATCTCCGGGAATTTCATTTCCTCATTCAAGGCGAAAATATCAATCCGAGGCCGCATCACTTGTTTGGTATCCGTATTTCCGAAAGAAACGATTCCTTCCAATATCTTTTGTTCCTCCTTGGTGGTATCTCCTTCTGACGCCAATTCCAAAGCTTGGGACAAATGGTCCACACTCAAATTGGATTTTTGACGTCCGAGTCGCTCTTGCAAAAAAATCGTGGAGTGTCGCATGGGAGCACTTAAGGGTGTAAGTAGGGTATTCAGCACACTGATGGGTGATACCATAAAAAGAGAAAACTCTTTTTGATTTCGGTTGGCATACACCTTAGGCAAAATTTCACCGAACATCAGAATGAAAAAGGTAGCAAGCACTACTTCCAATACAAAACGTACGGAGATAAATCCAAAAAGGGTTTGATTGATATTGGAAAATAGCGTATCTCCTATTGAACTGAACAACAGTACAATACCGATGTTGATGGCGTTGTTCGTTATGAGGATAGTGGCCAATAGTTTTTTGGGTTTATCCAAAAGCGCATTCAAAACTGCTCCCTTGGACGGGTTGGTCTCTTCCAAATCGTTAAGATCGGTTGGGGACAAGCCAAAAAGGGCCACTTCAGCTCCAGAAATCAAAGCCGAGCACAAAAGCAACAACAAAAACACGATGATTTTCAGTGAAAAAAAACTACTGGATTCGGCCAAAAGTAAAACCAGACTATGGGGCTCAGGGTCCAAATCAGAAGGGTTTAGGTTTAAAATGGTAAATCGTCATCCGCTTCTTCCTGAGGCATTTCCGCGGTTGGATTGGATGCGGTCGGGACGGGAGCACTTCCAGTGTTCATGGGTGCAGGTGAATTTTGGACGGGCATTCCTTCCTTTTTTGTAGAAAGAAATGTAAAATCCTGAACGTGTACCTCGGTTGTGTATCGGGTATTACCATCTTCTCCCTGCCATTGCCGGTTTTTCAGCCTTCCTTCAACGTAAACCTTGTCGCCCTTGGACAAATATTTTTCGCAAATTTCAGCGGCTTTGTTCCGAACCACCACATTATGCCAATCCGTATTGGTGACTTTTTCACCAGTTTGCCTATTGGTATAGGTTTCGTTAGTGGCCAAAGGAAATCGTGCAATACAGTTACCTCCCTCGAAATAATGGATTTTCACCTCATCTCCGAGGTGACCAATCAACATGACTTTATTTAAAGTTCCGCTCATACGCTTCTAATTGGGCAAAGGTACTAAATTTTAAAAGCTGAAAGGAAGTCCGATATCAAAACCGGAACGGGGTAGTCTTCTACATTTTCCCAAGGGATTCCTTCGTTAAGTTTTTCTTCCGTTTCCACAATCCAAAAGCGGGTATTTAAATGTTGATGGGATAGTTTGTGGACCACTGGGGTTTCATTGTACAGCCCTATCTTTTTTATTTTGGGCAAGGTGTTCAAACTTCGTATTTGTTCGCGCATGTTATCTGATGTTTCCATCTTTTCCCCTTCGATTAATGGAAATTGGTACATCTTGTACCAGATTCCTTTTTGGGACCGCTGTTCCAACACGGTGTTTTTATCTGAATCCAAGAGCACCAAATAATCGAAAAAACGCTGCTTTATCTTGGTTTTGTTCAACTTTTTGGGCAAGACAGAAACTTGGTTAGTGTTAAGAGCAACACAATCTGTTTGTATGGGGCAAACCAAACAATAGGGTTTTTTTGGAGCGCATTGTATAGCCCCAAATTCCATAATTCCCTGATTGTAGTCGCGTATGTTTTGGGTATCCATGACCTCTCTAGCCAAAGCTTTAAAGTATTTCACCCCTTCTGGAGAGTTTATGGGCAGGTCTACCCCAAAATAGCGAGCCAAAACGCGATAGACATTACCATCCACAACGGGTTCGGGCAAATCAAAACTTATTGAGGCTATAGCGCTGGCGGTATAATCCCCTACACCTTTAAGCTGCCTCAAACCCTCATAACTATCTGGAAATTGGCCTTTAAACTCCTCGGAGACCATTTTAGCGGTAGCGTGTAGATTTCTTGCCCGGGAGTAGTAGCCTAACCCTTGCCAAAGTTTCAAAACTTTTTCCTCGCTGGCCTGGGCCAAATCATGAACGGTTGGAAAGGTTTCCACAAATTTGTGATAATATGGGGTTCCCTGTACCACACGTGTCTGTTGCAAAATAATTTCGGACAACCAAATGC
>JBCBCH010000056.1:0-10222 GCA_038530835.1 Bacteroidota bacterium
GGTATACCAAATCATTCTGTTGATTGATGAGCGCCCAGAAGAAGTTACCGACATGCAGCGTAACGTGCGAGGAGAGGTAGTTGCCTCAACCTTTGATAAGGAAGCTACGGAACACGTAAAAGTGGCCAACATCGTTATCGAAAAAGCAAAAAGGCTTGTGGAATGTGGTCATGATGTAGTGATTCTTTTGGATTCCATTACACGTCTCGCACGTGCCTACAATACCGTACAACCTGCTTCAGGAAAGGTATTGAGTGGTGGTGTGGATGCGAATGCATTGCACAAACCGAAGCGTTTCTTTGGAGCGGCGCGTAGCATTGAGAATGGTGGTTCCTTATCTATTATTGCCACGGCATTGACTGAAACCGGTTCCAAAATGGACGAGGTAATCTTTGAGGAATTCAAGGGAACGGGTAACATGGAATTGCAACTCGACCGTAGGATTTCGAATCGAAGAATTTTCCCTGCAATTGACCTTATCTCCTCTTCAACACGTAGAGACGATTTGTTGTTGGATGAAAACACCATTCAACGCATGTGGATTATGCGCAAGTACTTGGCGGATATGAATCCTGTAGAAGCCATGGAGTTCATGGAACAACGCATCAAGCAAACCCGAAATAATGAGGAGTTTCTACTCACTATGAACGAGTAGAAATTTTTTACAACTTTCCAAGCAGAATACACAATATTACAGCCCTTCCTTACTTCAGGAAGGGCTTTTTTAGGTCCATATTAAAGAAATACCATATCTTTAAGTCAGGTTTCCCCAACTGATAAATCCTGACTGACAACTACTATTATGAAAAACATCAAAACCGTAAAATTGCTAATGCTGGGCTTTGGACTAACCAGTCTTGTTGCCTGTAGAACCGAAGTAAAACCGCAAGAAACCACTGAAGAAGAACCCCCAGTTGAGGTTGAAGCTCCAGAGGGTATCATTACCATTGAGAAATCCAAAGAGCTTTACGACAATTATACCCGATATCGCGCGGAAAGCATTGAAAAATTCGAAAAAGAAACTTTTGAAAACGAGGAGTTTACAGCGACTCGTTATACCGATTTCGATTATAAAGACCTCAAGCAATATATTGAGTTCGTTGAACAGGAGGCCGCTAAGGCTGATGTAAGCGTTTCTACCGTTCGTGTATACTACGCGAACAACGGTGGAAGAACCCATCAAAATTCTATTTTTTTCGTACCTACTTTGAAAAAAGGGGATGAAAACTATGGTTTTTTCATTGGTGCCGACGGCTCCGCCAAACTTATCAAAGACGAGGTGGGAGGTGATGCGAAACAACAAGGAGTAGGTGCGCTTCAAGAAAAGCAGGTAAAAACAGCCCATGCCAGCATGTTATCGGTTTCATCTCCTATGATGTTCGATGACCAAAGTTTGGCCTACAATCAAGGTACAAGTGGACCTCCCCCACCTCCTGATTACTAATTGATAAATGTCAGACACTTTACTACAAATATTCAAGGAGTACTTTTTTATTCCTCTTTATTTATTTACGTGGGTGATTGCGATGATATGTTTTAAGCGCTATGATGATACGGTGCTTAAGCATTTGCCCATTTTTATCATCTATACCTTTTTTACAGAACTATTGGGATACTTCATTAAGTTTCATGATGATTTTCAGTTCTTTTCAGACGAAGGTACGGACTGGCATAACGTAATTATCTTCAATGTTTATCAGGTTGTTGCTTTCGCTTATTTTTTCTGGGTATATAAAAAGTTGTCCGTTAAGAGGGAAAACAAGAAACTAATTAGGGGGTTAGCGATTATAACATTTTCCGCATACTTCTTAAGCTTATTTTTCCAAGACCCATTTCACATTGGTCTATTTTATGCACATTCAATTGGTTCTCTATCCCTGGTAGCCTGCATTGTTTTGTATTTTCTGGAAAAGGCGAATAGTACTTTTAAATACCCTAAAGTCAACAATTTGATGTTTTGGACTAGTGTAGGGCTAGCCATTTTCTATTCGCTATTCCCATTTCTAATACTCACCGGGTACTTGCGTTATGAAATCTGGGTCGAGTATCACTTCCAAACCGTATTGAGCATTCTGATTGTTACTATGTATATCCTCTTTAATATTGGATTCATCCTGGGAAAGAAAAAGGCTTTTACTTAGGTTTTTACCCTATTCTCTCGGGTAAACGCCACCCAAAACGACACTTCATCGATTATTTTAAATAGTTTGTAGGTTTTTTCGTTCAGGTATTGTAAAAAAGATTAACGGACTTTTCGAACCACTCATCGACACTTAATCGTGTCTAATCACAAATTACGCTTTTCGATTTAGGTTCAGAAGTACTTTTGTCTGAGATTTTACATCAAATCCTACAAAAAACCATAGAGATGAAAACGTCCCGAATCATGGGTTCCATAATAACCCTATTACTTATGGCGAGTATTACTTCTTGTGTACAAGACAGTCTTGATGAAACCGTCGTTGACACCGATGGCGACGAGAATCCCGATACACAAACGCCAATTGATGAATTGGAAATCACCCAATTGCAGATTCCCGAAAATTTCGAGTTTGAAACAGACAAAACCGTCAATTTGACCATTAATGACAATGCAAACGGTGTTCGCTACGATGTGTACGCTTATCAGGAATCAAGGCTTACCAATACTCAAATCACCTATCTTAACGAAGACGAGGAAGAGGTAACCGAGACCGATATTTCCGTAGACAACCTGAACCATTTAATTTTTACAGGTACTCCGGTAGGGGGTACAATTGAGCACTCTTTTGTAGTGCCCAACTACTTCGAAAAACTATACATCAGAAGAAAAGATGGCTTTGCGTATTCATCTTCCGTGGTTGACATCAATGATGGTAACGTGAATTACATCCACACACCAACAAGTGGAAGAGGTTCCAAGGCCGGAAGAAGTTTGGTAGAAGACTATTTGTACTGTGTCAATGGAAGTGGAGACTTGTTTCAAGTTGACCCGCTAAACGGAGCCTACACCTTTATTAGTGATATGCCCATGGGCAGCTATACCGCGGCTATTGACCAACAAAACAAATATGTATACTCCATTGGGCGAAGCAATCCGAACCCGCTAATGCGTTATGATATCACCAACGATTCATGGACCACTATCAGCAACCTTGGTAAAGGAGGTCCTAGATTGGATTACAGCGCACAAGATGGCTTGTTGTATTTTTCAACTGGTGCCAAATTGTATACCATCGACCCGGTAAATGGAACTTTTCTTTCGGAATGGGATATCAATGGATTGGATAAAACCAATGGTGGTGACTTGGCTTTCGCCGCAGATGGAACTCTTTTTCTATGTTCTTTCTCTGGTTTGTACCGACTTGAGCTCAACAACCAAGGTGAATACGATTCCACTAGAATCAGTGGAGAAGACCTTCCGTTCAACCCAACTTCCATGACTTTTGATTCAAACAACGAATTATGGCTGGCCAATAATGGTTCTGACAGTAACTTAATTGTTATGGACACTCAAACCGGCGGATGGGAATACCGTTATGGGCCAAATTCTACCTCAAACATCACCTTTGGGCGAACCATTAACGATTTGACAACATTCCGAATTATCGATGAAGAAGCTGTTGACCCTGATACCGATGGAGATGGTATCACGGATAGTAATGATGATTTCCCAGATGATGCGGACAAGGCCTTTGAACAGTTCACGCCTAGTAAGTACGGATGGGGAACCCTCGCCTTTGAAGATCTATGGCCGTTTTTGGGAGATTATGACTTCAACGATACCGCAGTAAACTACCGTTTTGTTGCTGTTTTGAATTCAGATAATATGGCCGTGCAACTTGATATCCATTTTGAAGTTACTTCGGATGGTGCTGGATTGGTTAACGCCGTTGGTATTGAGTTGGAAAGTATTTCCCCTAGCCTTGTAGAATCCGTTACGGGTACGGTTCTAACCGAAAATTATATCAATGTGGCTTCCAATGGAGTTGAGGAAAATCAGTCTAGAGCCGTTATTATTCTTTTTGACAACAATGAGAAAATGTTGAAGGTACCGACAAAGGTTTCGGTAAAATTCACAACACCGATTACAACTACCCAATTGGGCTTGGCACCCTTTAATCCGTTCTTGATTGTAGATAAGGACCGTTCAAGAGAAATACATCTTCCGAACCGTTTACGAACAAGCTTGGGTGCAAATGACACCAGTGTCGATGGCATCAATAGAGACGTAGACGGCAATTTCCAAACAGATACCGGATTACCTTGGGCGATAAACATTGTACATAACTTTAAGCCCCCTAAAGAAAATGTTCCTGTAAACCGTGCCTACAACTTTTTCAATGTTTGGGCATCCTCGGGCGGAACCTCCTACCCCGATTGGTACAAAGATTCCTCAGGATATCGGAACGAAAACGACCTGCAAAACTAAAACCAGTACAACCCGCAATAAAAAACGCCCCTCAAAAAGGGGCGTTTACTTTTTCCAAAAGAAACAACAATTACATGGCCGCTACTTTGCTCGCCAATTTGCTCTTAAGGTTTGCTGCTTTGTTCTTGTGGATAATATTTCGTTTCGCCAACTTGTCAATCATTCCGATTACACTTGGCAACATTTCCGCAGCAGCTTTCTTATCTTCTTCATTGCGTAATTTCTTCATTGCATTACGCATGGTTTTATGCTGATAACGGTTACGTAAACGTACCGCTTCGTTTCTTCGAATTCTTTTTAATGCTGACTTGTGATTCGCCATTTCCTTAAATTTCTTTTTTCGTAGCCCGTAGGGGAATCGAACCCCTGTTACCAGGATGAAAACCTGGCGTCCTAACCCCTAGACGAACGGGCCAATAATTTCACTTTTTCAAACCTAAATGATTCCCCCTCAATCAAGAAGATACCATTCTGGCGGGTGCAAAAATACAACTATTTTTAAGTATTGCAACAGTAAAATCCAATTTTTGACATTTAATAGGCCTTGGCAAAGAGGACTCGTTTGGAAGAAGGTGCACCGGTCAAAACACATTGCCCTTCCTCCTCTTTCGAATCAAGAGGGATACAGCGAATCGTAGCCTTGGTTTCATCCTTGATTCGCTCTTCTGTTTCAGCTGTTCCATCCCAATGCGCAGCAACAAAACCACCTTTTTCCTCTAAAATAGCTTTGAACTCATCATACGTTTCCGCCTTGGTAATACTATCATTTCGAAAATCCAGCGCTTTCTGGAATATGGATTTTTGAATATCTTCCAAAAGTTCCTTGATTCGCTCGACAACCTCATCCGCAGGCACAATTTCTTTGGTGAGTAAATCCCGGCGTGCCACCTCAAAGGTACCATTGGCCAAATCCCGCTGACCTATGGCCAAACGAACAGGTACACCTTTTAATTCGTATTCGTTGAATTTGAATCCGGGTTTATGCGTGTCGCGCTTATCAAATTTTACGGAAATCCCTTCCTTTCGTAAAGTAGCAACCAAGGGGTCTACCTTTTCAGCAATAGCATCCAATTGGTCCAATCCCTTATATATCGGTACAATCACCACTTGGATAGGCGCCAATTTTGGAGGAAGTACCAAACCATTGTCATCACTATGCGTCATGATAAGCGCCCCCATGAGTCTTGTTGAAACCCCCCACGAAGTAGCCCAAACGTGGTCTTGCCCTCCGTCTTTTGTTGCAAATTTTACATCAAAAGCCTTTGCGAAGTTCTGACCCAAAAAATGAGAGGTACCAGCTTGTAATGCTTTACCATCTTGCATCAGTGCTTCAATGCAAAATGTTTCCTCCGCTCCAGCAAAGCGTTCGCTCTCCGTTTTGGTTCCTTTGATTACGGGAACACCCATGAAGTTTTCCGCAAATTCCGCATACACCTCCATCATTTGCTTGGCTTCATCCATGGCCTCTTGTTTCGTAGCATGGGCGGTATGCCCCTCTTGCCATAAAAACTCGGCAGTACGCAAAAACAATCGGGTACGCATCTCCCAACGTACCACATTGGCCCATTGATTCACCAAAATAGGTAGGTCGCGGTAAGACTGTATCCATCTTCGATAAGTATCCCAAATAATGGTTTCGGATGTTGGACGTACAATCAATTCCTCTTCCAATCGGGCAGATTCGTCCACTACGATTCCGCTCCCATCTTCCGCATTTTTCAAGCGGTAATGGGTAACCACGGCGCATTCCTTGGCAAAACCTTCAACATGGCTTGCTTCTTTACTCAAGTAGGATTTTGGGATGAATATGGGAAAATAGGCGTTTTCATGGCCAGTTTCCTTGAACATCCGGTCCAACTCGGCCTGCATCTTTTCCCAAATGGCAAAACCATAGGGTTTGATGACCATACAGCCTCTTACCCCTGAGTTTTCAGCTAAATCTGCTTTCACGACCAGCTCGTTGTACCACTTTGAATAATCCTCTTGACGACTCGTTAAATTTTTGCCCATCACCTTAACTTTGGCACAAAACTTGTGACTTGTTTAGAAAAATAATTCGGTAAAACTAGTTATTTTAAGTATGTTCAACAATAAAAATCGTGCTATGCCAAAGTCTTTACCTCACACCAAATATCAATTGTTTGCTGTTGTCGTGGCTGCAGTTCTTTTCACCTCCTGCGGGTCTTATCAATCTGCATCTTATTATGATGATGACGGTATTTATGCTTCTTCATCAAATGCGCCAAGAACTACCTCAGAACGCGAAGAACCTAGACCAGTGCGAACACAAAGAGCACAACGCAACAACGACTCTGATGTGTACCAAGATTATTTTGGCCAGCAGGCAGAGGAATATGCTGAAATATTGGATGACGAAATTTTCACCGATGTAGAAAGCTACACCAGTGATGTTGAAAACGACAGTATTCCATTAGGTGCACAAACCGATTATTTTGCACAAAACAACGTCTACAACGGCAATGCTGGTTGGGGCGACAATCCTACAAACCTTACCATCAACGTCTATGACAACTGGGGATGGGGCGGTGCTGGCTTCGGTTGGGGCTGGGGCTGGAACGACCCATGGCTCTGGAATGGCTGGGGTTGGGGATGGAACAATCCTTGGGGCTGGAATCGCTGGGGCTGGGGAAACCGCTGGGGCTGGGGAGGCTTTGGTTGGGGCGGAGCCGGCTGGGGCTGGGCTGGTGCTGGCTGGGGCTGGGGAGGAGGCTTCGGTTGGGGCTGGAATCAACCCTTCTATGGACGCGGATGGGGTTATGGACGCAACTACGCGTTTAACCGTTCTCGCAGAGGATATGCCCGTACCATACCAGGAACTACTATTGGTAGAGGAACACGTTCGAACCTAAGTTACCGAAATGGATATGCATCACGATCGTCGCGGTCAAGTGTCGCAAGTCGTTCGTCAGCAGCAAGAAGCAATCGAAGTTATCGTTCTGGAACCGCACGCAGGTCTTCCAGTGTCGATGCTAGATCAAGAAATCAAAACTATCGTACCAGTAGAAGTACGCGAACTGCGCCAAGATCAAGCGCTTCCCGCAGAACCTACAGTTCCTATAACAACTCGAGGTCTACCAGAAGTTCCGGCACCTACCGTGGTAGTTCCGCAGCAAGGAGTTCATCCGGATATGGAACCAACCGTAGTACGCGTAGTTATCAATCCTATAGCCGAACCGCACCACGAAGTAGCAACTACTCCCAATCACGTAGTGGCACAAGAAGCTCGGGAAGCTATGGCCGTTCAGGTAGTTCCGGTCGAAGCTACGGAAGCTCTCGAAGTAGTTCGCGTAGCTCAGGTAGAAGCTATGGCAGCTCTAGAGGTAGCTCTAGAAGCTCGGGCAGCTACAGAAGCTCTGGCGGAGGTCGTTCTTCTTCAGGAAGGTCTTCTTCAGGTCGAAGTGGAGGCCGCAGAAGATAAAGAACACAATTACATCTCTAGGTAAGAAAAACTAAATCAAATCAAGACAATGAAAAGGATTTCAACTGTCCTCATGGTACTTCTATGCGCTACAGTGAGCGCCCAAAGCATCAACGAGGTCTTACGATACAGCATAAACGAACCTTACGGGACCGCTCGCTTTAGAGCTATGGGCGGGGCCTTCGGTGCCTTAGGCGGCGATTTATCCGCCTTGAATGTTAACCCAGCCGGTTCAGCAGTATTCAACTTTGGCGAATTCACGGTTACCGGTTCAAACTACAACCGCGATAATGAAGCTACATTGGGTGGAAGACTTGCGAGAGCGGAAATCAATTCCCAAGAAATCAATCAGGCCGGAGCTGTTTTTGTATTCGAATCGAACAATAGCAATTGGAAAAAGTTGGCCGTTGGCGTAAACTACGATATGGTCCAAAATTTCGACAACGAAACTTTTATTTCCGGAACAGCGAATAACGGTATCGACAACTATTTCTTGCAACAAGCTGATGGCTTCCGTTTGGCGGACCTTCGTGTTCAAGCGGATAATGGAGAACTTATCGAAGACGCTTACCTGAATATTGGTGAAACACCTGGTCTAGGATTTGCCGCCCAGCAAGGATTTTTGGGCTTTCAGGCGGGTTTGATTGAACCTACGGATGATGTAGATGACAACACCACCTATTTCTCCAATGCGATTTACGATAACGTCAATCAAGAACTATTAACCTCAACTGCTGGATTCAACAGCAAACTCACGTTGAACTTTGCAGGACAATATCAGGAGAACCTTTACGTGGGTGCATCCTTGAACTTCCATACCGTATTGTTCGAACAATTGACGCTTTTTGATGAAAATGGCTATGCGGATGATTCGCCTGTAACATTTACGACTTTCGATAATTTTTTGCGTACCGATGGATACGGTTTCTCCTTTAGCGTAGGAGCCATCGCAAAATTGAATGACAATATTAGAATTGGGGGAAGTTACCAATCCCCTACCTGGTACGAATTGACTGATGAAATTTCACAACGCATCAACTCAACCTTGGCTGAACCGGACATCAACTTTATCAACTTCGGTTTGGTGAACCTTTTTGAGGAGTATCGTATTCAAACCCCATCTATTATAACTGGTAGTGCAGCAGTAGTTTTTGGAAAAGAAGGACTTATCAGCTTTGATTATAGCTATCAAGACATGTCTCAAGCAGAATTGCGTCCCAACTCTGACCCTGTTTTTGCCACCGAGAATGATTTTATCGAAAATACCTTGGGAGTAGTCAATACCTACCGCATAGGCGGGGAATTGCGTATTGACCAGCTGAGCTTGCGAGCTGGATACCGTTTGGAAGAAAGTCCCTATGAAAATGGAGAGGTTATTGGCGACCTAACCGGATATTCTGGAGGTTTGGGGTACAACTTTGGTGGTAGCCGTTTGGATTTGGCCTTCGTGCGTACCGACCGAGATGTTAGTCAGAACTTATTTGATTCAGACCTAAGTGATGCTGCCATGGTCAACCAAGTGAATACCACAATAACACTAGGGTACACTTTGAAATTCTAAAAGGAAAGAAAAAAAAGTAAGAGGCCGAAGCGATTGCTTCGGCTTTTTTTATCGTACCAACGAGAAGTGTCTACGAACCGAACGGGCCACAATCACACCGCTTTCATCCCTGTCGTAGTCCAAACTGAACCAATAATCTGACGAAGGTAGTTCGCGTCCGTTAAAAGTACCATCCCAGCCCAAAGTAGTGACATCAAGCTGTTTCAACAACTTGCCATAACGGTCAAAAATGAAGATACGTGGATTGGAAAGTGTTTCCACCCCAAGTACATTCCAGTTGTCGTTAACAGCATCCCCGTTGGGCGTAAAGAATTTGGGATAGCCCACGACCAAAAACTCAATGGGTTCGGTAGTACCACAACCGTTTTTATCGTTGATGATAACTGTGTTTATACCCGGAGGCACATCCAAGAAAACAGGGTCATCTTGAAATTCTCCACCATTGATGGCATATTCAAAATCCCCATCCCCTAACGGAACGATTTCAATATTGTAAGGGTCGGTTTGCTCTCCAACCGTCAAATCCTCCAAAATACGTACTTCATCCAATTCAGGAACTCCGTAGAACGTAATCAAAATGTCGTCTATAATGGTAGTTGCCAAGGTGGTTTCAATCGTTACGCGATAGCGACCTGAATTCGGGCTGGTTACCGTAATTTCAGTTGCTCCCGGACCATTGGCTATTTGCTCCTCATACACCCCGTCATCATCCCGGTCCAATTCCCATGTAATGTCAGCAATGTCTGGTCCCGCAGGTGAATTCAAAGCACTCAACACAATATCGGGGTCACCTTCACATGCAATAATGTCG
>JBCBCH010000057.1:0-2548 GCA_038530835.1 Bacteroidota bacterium
GCTTTTCGATATGAAGGTCAACTTCCATTTTCGGCGCGTTTCGCTCCTTGGGTTTAGGTGTGGCTTTGGGTCGTTTTTTTGGAATTTCTTTATGACTCTTGGCCCTTGCGGCAGCTATGTTGGACACTTCAATGGTGTTCCCGGTTTTGATTAGTTCAGAAGGATGGTAATCCAATGAAAAACCATCCTCTAAAGCTACGGTAATCACGTTTCCTTGAATTTTGGTCACTTTCCCACTGATTTGGTCGTCGAGAACCTCAACTGGGTCTCCTAGTTGAAAGTTGTCCATTGAAATACGATGTTTTCTTAAAAATTTAACATGTTATGCAAAAATAATAGTAATTTACCCGCCGTAATAACGAGATAATCTAACCAAGTTATGCATTTAGAAGACCACATGCTTCCTTGCATGCACAAAGCCGTATTTGGAGTTGATTGCCCTGGTTGTGGAATGCAACGTTCCGTACTTATGTTACTTAAAGGAGATTTCTGGGGTGCTTTTGAAATGTACCCGGGAATTTACCCCATGATTTTCCTTTTTTCTTTTCTGATGTTGAATCATTTTGTTCGCGTAAAATACGCGAACACAGTTATTGTTCTTTTGAGTAGCATCACCGTAGGAACCATTTTAATCCATTATTTCACGAAACTTATTTTATAAAACCTAATTTATGGAGAAGCAAAAACTACCAAACGTAACCACCGGACTAGTATTGGGTATCATTTCTTTTGTATGTTGCTGTTTTAGTTCGGGTCTTGGAGGCGTTTTGATGTCAGGTATAGCCTGGTTTTTGTTGCGCAAGGACGAAAAGCGCTACATGGAAAGTCCTGAGGATTATGATAACTTCAGTCAACTAAAAACTGCAAAAATCATAGCTATTATTGGTTTGGTGTTGGGTGTGTGCACATTACTTTGGACCATTTTCCAAATCTACCAATTGGGTGGTATCGAAGGATACATGGAAAAAGTCAATGAGGCCATGGAACTTTATGGCGTAGAGCAATAAAATGTCTGAATTAAAAACCTTACCCGGAGCAACCACCGTGCTAACCATGGGCATTTTGTCCATAGTTGGCACGTTGGTTTGTTGTGGGCCTTTCGGTGCAATTTTTTCCATTATTGGTTTAGTACAGGCCAAAACTGCAGACAAACTTTATTTACAAAGCCCTGAGGAGTTCTCGGATTACAATAATGTCAAAACGGGAAGGATTTTGTCTTATGTAGGTTTGGGCATCGCTGCCATCTATTTGGTCCTGGTAATATTGTATTTTGGATTTATAATCGCAATGATCAGTAACGAAGCAAGTTGGGAAGATTTTAATTAGCGACTTCGCTAATAAACTTTAGACGATACAAACGGAGCTCTTCATCTTCATAGTCCCCTTCAAATTCTTCCACTGCAGCTGTTATTGAATCGGTATCTGCTTCCAAAAAGTAGTCGTGGATTTCTTCTTGTTGGTCTTCATCCAATATTTCATCAATCCAATAACCCAAATTAAGTTTGGTGCCACTAAACACGATTTGCTCCATTTCTTTAATGAGCGCTTCCAGTTCCAAGCCCTTGGCGGAGGCAATATCGTCCAATGGCAATTTGCGGTCAATATTTTGGATGATGTACAATTTTAAACCAGAATTGGCACCTGTACTTTTGACGACCAAATCATCAGGGCGAATAATATCATGTTCTTCCACGTAGTTCGCAATAAGCTCCACAAATGGTTTTCCGAACTTTTTGGCCTTGCCTTCCCCCACCCCGTGAATATTCAACAACTCTTGCATGTTGATGGGATATTTCAATGCCATATCTTGAATGGAGGGGTCTTGGAAAACCACGAAAGGAGGTACTTCCAACTTATGGGCTTCTTTTTTTCTAAGGTCTTTCAATAATTTGAGCAGGGTATCATCCGCTGCTGCGCCACTAGATTTTCCCGCGGTAATAATAGAATCATCCTGTGTGTCTCTGTAGACATGGTCCTTGGTCATTTCAAAAGACCTTGGGGATGCCAAAAATTCCCTCCCGGAATCGGTCAAATGTAAAATCCCGTAACGTTCTATTTCTTTCTTCAATAATCCAGCCACCAGAACCTGTCGCGTAAGCGCCATCCAAAAAGCTTCATCATGCTCTGAGCCCAAACCGAAAAAATCCTTCTCATCGGTTTTATGACTGGTAATCATGGCATTGGTCTTTCCGACCAAAATCTTTACGATTTCTTTGGATTTAAATTTCTCATTGGTGCCTTGAACGACCTTGAGCAACTTGACGACGGCCTCGCCAGCCTCTTCTTTAGGTTTCGGGTTTCGCGCATTATCGTCCATATCGGCTCCATCACCATTTACCGCATCAAAAGGTTCCCCGAAATAATGAAGGATAAACTTACGACGCGACATAGAGGTTTCGGCATAGGCTACGATTTCCTGCAAAAGTGCATTCCCTATTTCCTGCTCGGCTACTGGTTTGCCCGACATGAACTTTTCGAGTTTTTCGACGTCCTTATACGCATAGAACGCCAAACAATGCCCTTCGCCCCCATCTCTGCCAGCTCTGCC
>JBCBCH010000057.1:2558-10146 GCA_038530835.1 Bacteroidota bacterium
CTTGATAATAACTTTCGATGCTTTTCGGAATATCATGATGGATAACAAAACGAACATCGGGTTTATCAATCCCCATCCCAAAAGCAATAGTTGCCACCACCACATCCACTTCTTCCATCAAGAACATATCTTGATACTTGGAACGGGTTTTGGCATCAAAGCCAGCGTGATAGGGTACCGCACTGATACCGTTCACTTGCAACATCTGGGCTAGTTCTTCAACCTTTTTTCGGCTTAGGCAATATACAATGCCGGATTTGCCTTCATTTTGTTTGATAAAACGAATAATATCCGCATCTACATTCTGGGTTTTGGGACGTACTTCATAAAACAAATTAGGTCTGTTGAAAGAAGCCTTAAAGACTTCTGCCCCTATCATCCCCAAGTTTTTGATAATGTCCTCCTGTACCTTTGGCGTGGCCGTGGCGGTTAACCCAATAATGGGAATATCATCTCCTATTCGGGCAATAATGCTTTTCAAGTTGCGATACTCTGGCCGAAAATCATGTCCCCACTCGGAGATACAGTGCGCCTCATCCACCGCGACAAAAGAAAGGGTTACCCCGCTAAAAAATTCAACGTTCTCATCTTTGGTCAAAGACTCGGGAGCGACATACAGCAGTTTTGTTATGCCAGACGTGATATCCTCTTTTACTTTGCGCACTTCGGCTTTCGTCAAAGAAGAATTCAATACGTGGGCTATCCCGTGTTCTTCGGAAACCCCTCTTATGGCATCCACCTGATTTTTCATCAAGGCAATGAGAGGAGAAACTACAATCGCGGTTCCTTCTTTCATGATTGCGGGCAATTGGTAACACAATGATTTACCACCACCCGTCGGCATAATCACAAAGGTATCCTTACCCGCAAGCACGTTTTGGATAACGCCTTCTTGTAGCCCTTTAAATTGCGAAAAACCAAAGTATTTTTTTAACGCAGTTTGTAAATCGGTATGCATATGCCCCATTTCAGTATTCCAAGTTAAACCGCAATACAATCACAGTAGCCACAATTCCGATGAACCTCTAAAATCACGGTTAAAAAGTGAAAGCATTCTGACCTTCCGAAATAGTTTGGTAAAAGATAGTTTGTTTAGTTTTGTATTCTAAATATAAGATATTCTTTCAGGAATACAACTTGATAATCTGTTTATTCGCTTGCACAACAAGAACTCCATTTTGGCCACTGCCAAAAGAACCTTAGAAACTGAAAGTAAGGCCATTGCCAACCTCATTAACGCTTTGGATGATTCCTTTGCCGATGCTGTGCAACACATTTACAATGCCCATGGAAGGGTCGTTATTTCAGGAGTAGGAAAAAGCGCTATAATCGCATCGAAAATGGTGGCTACCTTCAACTCCACGGGCACTCCTGCGATTTTTATGCATGCTGCGGATGCTATCCATGGGGATTTGGGCACCATCCAAAAAAATGATGTGGTCATTTGTCTTTCCAAAAGTGGAAATACCGCAGAAATAAAGGCATTGATTCCCCTGATAAAATCAGGCAAAAACAAGCTTATCGGTATTACCGGAAATATGGACTCCATTCTCGCGAAGCAGTCTGACTTTGTGTTGAACACTTATGTGGAAAAAGAAGCTTGTCCAAACAATCTTGCGCCAACCACAAGTACTTCGGCCCAATTGGCCATGGGCGATGCTTTGGCTATTTGTTTGTTGGAATTACGGGATTTTAGTGCAGATGATTTTGCGAAATTCCATCCCGGTGGTGCATTGGGGAAAAAGTTGTACCTGCGGGTTGCGGATATTGTAGCCTTAAACCAAAAACCACAAGTTCAAGTAGATTCCGACGTCAAGCAGGTTATTGTGGAGATTTCAGAAAAAATGTTGGGGGTTACCGCGGTTTTGAATACTGAAAAAGTAGTTGGGGTCGTTACAGATGGGGATATTCGTCGAATGCTGAACAAGTATGAAGATATCCGAAGCCTGACCGCAAAAGACATCATGACACAAAATCCAAAAACCATTGGTTCAGAAGCATTGGCCGTGAAGGCATTGGAACAAATGCAAGACAAAGGCATTTCCCAACTTTTGGTCATGGATGGTGACACTTATGTCGGGGTAGTACATTTGCACAACCTTATTAACGAAGGAATCTTATAATGGAAGACGCGGTTAAAGACCACAATGAAATGTCCTTTCTGGACCATTTGGAAGAATTGCGATGGCATCTCATCCGTTCCACGGTCGCCATCGTGATAATAGCCTGCGTGGCGTTCGTAATGCGAGGATTCATTTTTGACACTATCATTTTTGGTCCCAAGAAAATGGATTTTCCCACATACCAGTTCTTTTGTCAAATTGCGACCTTTTTTGGGATTGACTCAGAATTCTGCGCAGATTCCCTTCCGTTCACCATTCAAAACCGGACCATGGCAGGGCAATTCTCTGCGCATATCTGGACCTCCATTTGGGCAGGATTCATCATTGCTTTCCCTTACGTGCTGTGGGAAGCTTGGCGTTTTATAAGTCCTGGGTTGTATGAAAAAGAACGCAAGTACTCTCGAGGATTTATCATTGTTGCCTCATCCTTATTTTTCTTAGGGGTGTTGTTCGGCTACTACGTGGTCGCGCCTTTGTCCATTAACTTTTTGGGAACCTATCAGGTGAGTAAAGAGGTGTTGAATGAAATTGACATCAGTTCATTTATTGCCACTGTAAGAGCTTCTGTAATCGCATGTGGCATTATGTTTGAACTCCCTATTTTGATATATTTTTTAACCAAGGTAGGTTTGGTCACCCCAGAAATTTTGAAAAAATATCGAAAAATTGCCCTGGTAGTGGTCTTAATTCTTTCAGCCATTATAACTCCACCTGATATAACTAGTCAAATTGTGGTAGCTATACCGGTATTGATTTTATACCAAATCAGTATTTACATTTCGAAAATGGTAGTGAAAAAAGAATCCAAAAAAGCCAGTTGAACATGTCCAATCCAGTAGAAGAATTTAACGCATATCGCGCTAAGATGAACGAAAAGTTATTGGATGACAATAACAAGCTGATAAAACGTATTTTCAATTTGGATACCAATGCCTTCATGGAAGGTGCCTTGGACGTGAAAACCAAAGAACTCTTGGGACTCGTTGCTTCTGCCGTGCTACGTTGCGATGATTGTGTAAAATACCATTTGGAAAGTGTACAGAAAGCTGGAGGTTCAAAGACCGAGGTCATGGAAACCCTGAGTATTGCCACCTTGATTGGCGGAACAATCGTGATTCCGCATTTGAGAAGAGCCTACGAGTATTGGGAATGCTTGGAAGAAAACCCAACATCAAAAGCAGAATAGGATGAGAATGAAGTTGAGAGCGGAAAATATCATGAAAGCCTATCGCGGCAGAAAAGTCGTGAAAGGCATTAGTCTTGAAGTAAACCAAGGAGAAATTGTCGGTCTTCTCGGACCAAATGGTGCCGGAAAAACCACCTCGTTTTACATGATTGTTGGGCTGATAAAACCCAATGGCGGGAAGATTTTCTTGGATGATATGGAAATCACGGATTTCCCCATGTACAAGCGTGCCCAAAACGGTATTGGTTATTTGGCGCAGGAAGCTTCTGTTTTTCGAAAGCTAAGTATTGAAAAAAATATTCTTAGCGTGCTGCAGTTGACCAAGTTGAGCAAGAAAGAGCAGCACATGAAAATGGAATCGCTCATCGATGAATTTGGGCTGGGTCATATTCGTAAAAACCGTGGAGACCTGCTTTCGGGCGGGGAAAGACGCCGTACTGAAATTGCACGCGCTTTGGCTACGGACCCTAAATTTATTCTATTGGATGAACCCTTCGCAGGCGTAGACCCTGTTGCGGTAGAAGACATTCAGCGAATCGTAGCCCAGTTGAAAAACAAGAACATCGGTATTTTGATTACGGACCACAACGTACAGGAAACCCTTGCCATTACCGAGCGTTCTTACCTTATGTTTGAAGGAGGAATTCTAAAAGCTGGGATTCCGGAAGACTTGGCCAAAGATGAAATGGTTCGAAAGGTGTATTTAGGTCAAAACTTCGAGCTCCGAAAGAAAAAACTCGAATTCTAAGCTTCTGGTCCATTCCCCAGCAGGGACATTATCACATAGCACACAATCAAAACAGGAATTGCCAAAAACTTTAGAGTTATCAGCAAAACCACACAAAGTATCAGGAATAGATAGCGGATTTCATTTCCCTTGAACCCCCAGTGTTTGAACTTCAGTGCAAAAAGCCGAATTCTGGCGTTCAATAAGAATGTACTGAGCAAAGTAACCGCAATCAAGAAATACGGATTTAAGATAAGCTCCGCCAAAAAGGTGTTATTTTGATACAGTAAAATCAGGGGTAAGGAAAGTATAAGTAATGTATTGGCCGGTGTAGGCAATCCAACAAAAGAAGTTGTTTGGCTGGAATCAATATTGAAATTGGCCAGGCGATACGCCGAACCCAACGTAATCAAAAACCCTAAAAAAGGAAAAAGCTCAATGGAGCCCTGGGACCATCCCAACAAACCATCCGAAATCCCTTCGTTCCATCCGCCCAATTTTGACATGCGCAATAGTTGAAACATCACCGCTCCAGGCACTACCCCGCTCGTAACCATATCCGCCAAGGAATCCAATTGTAAGCCTAAAGCACTTTGAACATTTAGGAGTCTAGCGGCAAAACCGTCCAAAAAATCAAAACATACCCCTAAAAAAACCAAAAGGGCAGCCAGCTCCATTTTATTTTGGAAAACAAAGTATAGCGCAACGCATCCGCAAAGCAAATTAAGAAGCGTCAATGCATTGGGAATATGTTTTTTCATGGGCCTATTTTCGTAAAAATAACTTAAAAATCAAACTCACTTTATCAAATCGTTTGCGGTGTGGGATTAATTGTGATATTTGCCTAGCTAAACCGAGACATGAGATTTTTAATCAGCATTTTAGCCGTATTTATTTTCGGCCATCATTTGTTGCATGCACAAGTTCCAAAACTCTCCGAAGATTCAAAAATCAGCTTGTTGACCTGTGCCGCCGGTGACGAATTGTATTATGCTTTTGGTCATAGCGCCTTCCGCGTGCAGGATAATGCTCTTGGTTTGGATGTGGTTTACAACTATGGGACTTTTGATTTCGACCAACCCAACTTTTACCTGAATTTCGTCAAAGGGAAAATGGTGTACTCCCTTACTCGCAGAAGTTTTGAACGGTTTTTGTTCGAATATGAAATGGATAAGCGCTGGGTAAAGGAGCAGGTTTTCGACTTGACCTTAGAAGAAAAAAACCAGCTGCTGGCCTTTTTCGAAAACAACTACCTACCCGAAAATCGAGATTACCTCTACGACCCTTTATACGACAACTGTTCTACCATAACTGGCGATGTTTTGAAAGAGCAATTTAGGGATAGACTTCAATTCAACGGGTCGCATTTGAAAAAGAAGTTTACGTTTAGACAGTTGGTTCGAAAACATTTGAATATTAATTCTTGGTCTTCTTTTGGCATTGATTTAGCCTTCGGTTCAACGACCGATAGGGAAGCCACCGTTAGGCAGCATATGTTCGCTCCATATTTCGCTATGCGGCAAATGCGAAATACTACTTTAGATAATAGACCCTTTCTGGAGCGTGAGCGTACCGTTTTGGATTATGGGGAACATAGCAGAAACGGGTTTTTCCCTGCTTCTCCCCTGTTCTGGTTTTCGTTGTTGTTTTTCTTCACGGCTATCATTACTTATTTGGACAACAAGCACAAGACCCGCAGCAAGTGGCTTGATTTTTCCATTTTTTTCATCACCGGACTTGTGGGAATATTTCTCTGTTTTCTTTGGTTTGGAACAGACCACGCGTACACAGTAAACAATTTTAACATCCTCTGGGCCTTCCCTTTGAATTTGGGAGTGGCATTTGTCCTCATTTGGAATGCTAGACTTCCGGAATGGATACCCAAGTATATTTATGGTGTTTTGGGGTTGTTGGGATTGACCATTCTACTTTGGATTTTCCGGATTCAAATCTTTTCGCCCATCAACAGTTTATTGTTTGCCATACTGGCTACCCGATATTGGTATTTGCTTCGCTGTATCAAGCTAAAATATTAAGTCCCTATGAACCTTTTAACGGTTGAGAACATATCAAAATCGTTTGGAGAGGTTGTACTCTTTTCAGGGTTGTCCTTTGGAATAAACCAAGGACAAAAAATTGCTTTGGTTGCCAAAAACGGAAGTGGCAAAACCTGTTTACTCAACATCATTACCGGAAAAGACGCTACGGAAAGTGGGCAGGTCACCCAACGCAATGGGATAAAAATTGCTTTTTTAGAGCAAGACCCAACATTTGATGCCCAACTGAGTATTGAACAAGCTGTTTTAGGAGCAGATAATGACATTCTAAAGGTTATATCAACCTATAACAAGGCTTTGGAAAACCCAAATGACCAAGAGCGGTACCAGAAGGCTTTCGAGGCGATGGAACGCAACCAGGCTTGGGATTTTGAAACCCAATACAAACAGATTCTATTCAAGCTGCAATTGACTGACTTGAATCAAAGCGTAGGTTCCCTTTCGGGAGGGCAACGCAAACGGCTGGCGCTAGCGAATGCCTTGTTGCAAAAACCCGATTTGTTGATTTTGGATGAGCCGACCAACCATCTCGACCTTGAAATGATTGAATGGTTGGAAGCCTATTTCGCCAAAGAGAACCTTACACTGTTCATGGTAACGCACGACCGCTACTTCTTGGAGCGGGTTTGCAACGAAATCTTGGAATTGGACAACAACCAGTTGTACAGCTACAAAGGCAACTATTCCTACTATCTCAGAGAAAAAGAAGCACGGCAGGAACGAGAGGCCGTTGAGCAGCACAAGAACAAAATCCTTTTTAAAAAGGAATTGGATTGGATGCGCCGCCAGCCCAAAGCACGGACCACAAAATCAAAATCTCGGATTGATGACTTCAATGAAATCAAACAGCGAGCAAAGAAGCGTAGGGAGGACCATACCGTACAACTTGAGCTGAACATGGAACGCCTCGGTAGCAAAATCGTGGAGTTGCACAATATTTCCAAAGCATTTTCCGAAAAGCCCCTGCTTACCAAGTTTGATTACACTTTTCAGCGAGGAGAGCGTGTGGGCATTATTGGGCCAAACGGCTCAGGCAAGTCTACCTTTTTGAACATCTTGACCAAAAACCTTGAACCTGATACCGGAAAAGTTGTAATTGGTGAGACCATCAAGTTTGGCTATTACACCCAAAAAGGCATCCCCACCAAACCAGAGCAAAAAGTCATAGACGTCATTCGGGAGTATGGGGACTATATTCCTTTGAAAAAGGGAAAACAGATTTCCGCGCAGCAGTTACTTGAGCGGTTTCTGTTCGACCGGAAAAAGCAATATGATTTTGTAGAAAAACTCAGTGGAGGCGAACGAAAAAGATTGTATTTGTGTACGGTTCTTATTCAAAACCCCAACTTCTTGATATTAGATGAGCCTACGAATGACCTTGATATTGTTACACTCAATGTTCTGGAAAATTTCCTGTTGGACTTTCCGGGCTGTTTGGTCATCGTTTCGCACGATCGCTATTTTATGGATAAAATCGTGGACCATCTTTTCGTAT
>JBCBCH010000058.1:0-9988 GCA_038530835.1 Bacteroidota bacterium
TTTTAACCAAAATCATTTTTAACGACTTCACATGGCATTTCGGAGTATTATAATTCGAAACACCATCAAAAGGCTATACCGCTAGTGTATTTCAGAATATCGGAAAAGTATACTTGACGTTTAAATGCCTATTTGATGGTGTTTCGAATTATAATACTCCGAAATGCCATGTGAAGTCGTTAAAAATGATTTTGGTTAAAAAGAGAAAAAATATAAAACGTAGAGAAATGGCCTCCCATGATGCTTTGCGAAACAGACTGCGGGAAATTGGAGTTAACCTAAATAGTTATGAAGATACTGTCGGTTACTTAAGCAACTTAGCTCAAGTAGAATTCAAGGGATTTCGAAAAAACGCCTTGGCTACACCCAAGCCAATTGTTCTCACAGAAAAAACCACACAGCCCGTTTTGGCTTTTTAAATACAAAAAAAGGTTTTGGCCTTATTCTAGTGTTCATTTTAATGAAAGGGGCAAACCATTTTTAATGTGTTTGTTCCTTTTCTTGTTTTTCTGTTCCCCTAAAAATCCATTTTCTATTTCACATTGCAAGGCAAATGAAATCCATCAATTGAAACCACTGATTCGTCAATCTAAACACAATTTTGCGAGGATTCTTATCAACTTAGTCTTGGCTTTTGAGAACGGTTAAAATCGGACACTAAAGTCAAAACATACAATACAGTATAGGTTGGACCGCTGCACATTTCCCCTTGCCCGTTTCTTGGTGTGGTGTCTCTGGGAACGAACGCAGCGGTCTTTATCTGGAATCACAATGCGCCAAGTATTAAACAAATAAACTGACAAACCATATTCATCAAACCAAAAGGCAAAACCATCAAACGTATGGAATATACAATTCCATCAGGTTTTACTTTTGAAGGCATACCTTTAAAATCATGTCCGACGCAGTGGCCAGTGAATTTGAAATCATGTCATTTAAAATAATAGGAGATGCCATCTCCAAAAATGAATTGAAATGAACAACCTGTTGTGAGTACCCTTTGCATGTGCCTATCTACGAGTATGGGGTTATGCTGCGTATGGTAAATTGCTAACTCAGGGAAAGCAACAGGTTTTATGGTTTAGATGAAACCACTACTGTCAATTTGTAAATCAAAAAAAGAAGGGAATCAACACCTTCTCTTTTTTTGTCCTGTTGTGCAGATTTTAGGGTAAAGCTTGTTAAAAACTAAGAGAAAACTATTTATAGTCTGTAGAAAAAACCTAGTTTCCATAAAAATGCCGTGTACTTTTGCTTTGCAATTCGATATTATTGAGCCACTATTGTTACGGCAATTGTTGGAAATTGACAAAATCACAGCTGCAGGAAGTAAATATTAAAACCACACCAAAAAATGGTATTAAAAGTCGTTATTGTAGAAGATGAAAAAGGAAGCAGAGAAGCTTTAAGAGCGCTATTGGAAGAGTTCTGTGATGATGTCAAAGTTATAGCATCGGCCGATAGTGTAACCGAAGCCATTAAAGTACTTTCCGTATTTAGCCCAGATGTTGTATTTCTGGATATTGAGCTTCAATCTGGGGAAGGCTTTGATATTTTGAGACAAATCAAAGAGCCCAGTTTTGACGTTATTTTCACCACGGCATTTGAAAAGTATGCCATCAAGGCCATTAAGTTCAGCTCATTGGATTATCTGCTCAAACCGATTGATTTGGATGAATTAAAAGGGGCGGTGGCCAAAGCAAGGCATCAGCGTGATACCAGTGTTTACCGACAGCAAATTCACACACTCATGCAGAATTTGGGAAAAGAACCTTATCAGCAGCAAAAAATATGTTTGGCCACCACTTCGGGTATGGAGTTTATCGCCATAAAGGATATTATTTTTTGTAAGGCCGATGGCTCATACACCTCTTTCATTTTAAACGATGGAAGCTCTTTGCTAGTGAGCAAACACCTTAAGGAGTATGAGAACTTGCTTTCAGAACATCTTTTCATGCGGGTGCACAACAGCTATGTTATTAACCTTCGCGAGGTCAAAAAATATGTCAAATCTGATGGGGGCTACATCATTATGAGCAATGACATGCACGTGAGTATTTCTCCTCGTAAAAAAGATGACCTAATTGATTCCATGAAAAAAATATGACCTTATGGCCCGCAGCGCCCTTTTTTTGGCGCAAATACGTAAGTGGTATTTCCATATTTCCATTTGCCAGCCAAAAGATTCCGTATGTTGATAGGATAATATCCCTTTTGCCCCATACCATCCGTCACTTCCAATACAAATGAACCTTGGTTTTCCATAATTTGCCAGGTTCCGGAATTTTTGGAAACTCCCGCTCCAGAGGCCATACTATCTTCTGTGCTGGTATGTTTTGTCCCCTTTACAACGAAGGAACCTTCATAGTCATAAAAGTATGTGCCATCCGCGCAGAAATCCACATAGGTTAATGAACTTGCGTTGGAATCAGACATAATCGATGAACCGGTGTAAATCACCAACTGTCCATTATCCACGTACTCTTTTAAGCGTTGTAGGTTGTCACTTTGTGCTGCAACCACATTTACAAGGAGGGCCATAAAAAATACCACCTTCCCTTTACTGAGAATCAACTTTTCCATGTTTTTCGTATTGGATATATTAAATAGGGAAGTGATTCAAAAGTACAGGTTTCTCGGTGGGTGGCCCCAAAATATCGAAGAATTTTAGCGGCAGATTCTTTTTTAACTTTTCATTCGAAGCTGATGCGGACTGGTTTTGGGGACTCTTTCTATCAAATCCCGGGCTTCCAAATCCAGTTTCACGGATACCACATACCATAATACCTTTCCATCAAAGGTTTCTGTGAGTTGGTCAACGGCCATATCTCCCAACTTTTCAAAAGTTATGGTTCCGTGTTCTTTTATGGTATTCAAAATGAAATCCTTAATAAAGTCATAGCGCCGCTTCAAAATATTGACTCCGGTCTTGCCCTGTGGGTGTAATGTAAGGATGCGTTCTTCTTGAGTTTTGGCCATTGGGTTGTTTTTTCCAAGATACCAATTTTCTTACTGTCGAACCACCTTACCTCCACTGGACGTGTTTTGTTGCACAATTTCAGCATCTCCTTTATAGTATAAAACTGCATCCGATGAAGCGGAAACCGTAATCTTCTCCGAAACAAACAAATATGCTCTACTGTCAGATGATAAGTCAATGTTCAGTTCACGAACGGACATGCTGAAATCTTTCAAATTGGCATCGGAGCTCAATTGAGCATTCATTCGCCTCACAGCACCAGTCGCGTAAAAATCAGCATCAGAAGTAAGTCTTAATTCCGCAGAATCAGCGGTGAGCCCACCATCGTAATCTGAATCAGAGGTTAAACGAATATCTGCCGTATTCACTTCGGCAAAAATGCTGGCCCTACTCCCTGAAGTACATTGGAGTTTTAAATCATTCGCTATGATATCTCCATCAAAGTAAGCGTCAGAGCTCAATTCAATGTTGACGTTTCGCGTGTCCAACGGAGTATCCAGTAAAATGGAAGAATCAGAGGTTAGTTTAAAACTATTGATATCTGAGGTCACGATATACAAATTGAGTGTTTCCTTTCCTTTAATTCTAACATTGTTGGCCAAACCAACAGAAAGTTTTCCGGTGCGATGTACCACTTTGATTTTTTCAAAAAGATTTTGATTGGCCTCAATACGAACGCTGGCCTCTACTTCGGAAAAGGACACATACGTTTTAAACCCCGAGGAAACCTCCAAAGCGGTAAAGTCTGTGATGTCATAATCGCGACTTTCAATTTCGGAAGAAACCCGAATGGTTTCTTGGGTGCAAGAAATAAAACTGCCCATAAAAACAAGGCACAGAAGAAGATAAATAATTCGTTTCATGATGTTTGTTTTTTTATTGAAGGTTGTTGGTGACTATTTCAATTATCGGTATCAATATCCGCTCCCAAAAACTTGGGAGTCCCATTCTTTTAATTCACAGATACTTACATTAAATCCCGTTCCAACTGCAACACTGGTTTCCAGTGAAAGTTGATGGGTGACCACTCTTCTTGATGAACCCTTTGTGCGGTTCGGATATAGACTTCACCGTTTTGGGAAAATACATGACGTGTTTGTATGCCTGCACCCTTGCTGAAAACTTTGTTTTTTGATTTATTGGTCATTGCCAAGATGTTTTTTGTATCGATTTCTTCCCATGTTGAAAATCCCAACTTTTACCGTCATTCCGGCGGAAAACCCATTGATGTTTTTGACAAGGTCAGGTCTTAAGTCCAATCGCGAAGAAAACCGATAGCGCATGCCCACCTCCAACTGCACATAGCGCGATAGGTTGTAAAGCATGTTTATTCCGGGCTCAACGACAAAAACCTCATCCCAATCATCACTATCAGTATCTATATCCACGTCATCCGCACGGCTATCCACTAAAACAGCACCTCCTGCCCCCATGGTCACAGGAAAAGAAAGGTTGATTTTAGAGTCTCCAAAGAGTATAGGTTCGACATGGAGTCCAGCGTAACCCCCTGCCAAATCAAAGGTCTCAAAGTTTGATACCTGCAATTCTTGTTGGGAATAGAAGCCCACTGCAATAAAGCCTACTTCAAACTGACGATTTGCGACATAAGCCACCCGAAAAGCCCCATGAAAAGTGCTTTTCCCATCGATTTCACCAAAGTACGTTCCCAATCCTAGATACACCCCGTGTACCACGTTGCGCCGGTCGTTGAATTCAATATAATCTTCTGAAGCATCGGAATCTTCTTGTGCCCATCCGGTAAAGCTCCCCACGATGGTGAGCACGTACAGGAATAGAATTGGTTTGTTCATTTTGAATGGATTGTTTGCCCTAAAGACAACTCGTTTTTTGAAAGGTTGCATATGTTCTTGTTTTTGATTGATTTTAATCGGAAATGATGACGATACCCTTGATACCGTTGACTGAGAAATCTCCTTTGATACCATTACCATAAGCGGCAGAAACTTCCCTTATCTTTTTACCGGGATTGGTCACCACGCTTTTTACGTTTTTAAAGGATTTGGGAACGCGCAGCAGGCCTTGCTCCATCGTTGCCTCAAAATTGAACGACAAGCCAGATACGTCAATTTTGATTTCTGAAGATTCCTGAACGATATCGATTTCTGGGTTTACTTCTAAAATTTCACCTATTTCGACCTCTGCAACCCTAAGGGTCAAAAACAACTTGGAGCCTACTTTATGTATTTTTCCATTGGAAAACTTGAAGTCACCACGGAGTGTCCTTACCTCATCAACTACCACCTCATCTTTACTGGAATACACTTCTAGATTGGAAACATTGCCCAGGTCAATTTCGCTACCACTACTGATGATTTTAAGTTTTCCGGCAGATTTGATATCAATCGTTCCATTACTCATTTTCACATTGCCATAATCGGTGCCACGACAGTTTAGTTTTCCGAAACGCATGTCTGCTTTAAAGGCAGATATTTCATCATTGATCCATAGGTCACCGTGCTGTACGTCGGCTTCCAAATCGCCTTTCCATGAAGCCAACACCACGTCCCCAAATTTATTGGTCACTTTTAATTCGGCTGAAGCGGGTAAATACACTTCAAAGTCAATACTAACATTGGTCTTATCGAAATCAAATGGATTTGCCTTGTTGAAATACCGTGCAAAAAAGCCAGAGCTTTTTTCCAATATTTTAGCGGATACCTTGACGTAATCGCCAGCCGTAGTGACCTCTGGCTGAATACGGTCCAGCAATTTTTGGGCGTTCTCATCCTTTCGATGACTCACCGTAACATTTATGGCCACCTGAACTTGTTCTTTGTCCCATCCGTTCACCACCACATTACCATATTTGTTTTCGATATGTACGGTTCCTTGTGAAGAAACCTCATAAGAGCGCTTCCAATCTTTGGTGAGTTGCGTTTGGGCACCAAGCCCCAGGGGGAGCACCAAAAAGAGTATCGCGCACAGAGAATTATAAAAGATAGCCTTCTTCATCGGTTTCAGTTTTCGAAGCATTAATCTGTCGTAAAAGATTCTCAATAAGTTCAATGCGCTTTTTATAGTTGTTCACTATCGCTTCCAACACACGTTCATTGTCCAAATTGTTTTGCATTTCCTTTCTCAGGAGGTCGTATTCGGCATCCAATTCATCCATAAAAGAAAGAAACTCCTCCTTGTCAGATGCCGTTAAGCGAGGATGTTGTTGAATTAGATTCACCTGATAGGTTACCAGCTGTTGGTAATGCATATCGATTTCCATCAATTCTTGAGAAGCAAAACCAGCTTCTGTATTCAATGGGGGTTGGAAAAACCACAATGCCGCGGTCAAGGACAGCGCCAAAAGCACCGTTACCGAAGCAGCCACACGCATCAAAGGTTTTTTCCATAAGGGAATTACCTTTTGCTGAGGTTGTAGCTTTTGTGAAATGCCAGACCATAATTTGTCTTTGTCCAAAGACTGGTCGTCAAACGCCTTTCTATTTTTTTGGATGTACTCTTCTAAATTGTCCATTACATCTCATTTAAAATTCCTATTAATTTTCGTTTCGCCCGATGGTATTGTGACTTGGATGTCGATGTACTGATATCCAAAATTTCTCCAATTTCCACATGGTCATATCCCTCTATCAAATACAAGGTGATGATTTGGCGATAACCTTCAGGCAGTTGTGCAATCCCCTTTTTGACCTTTTCTATCTGAAGGGGTTGATTTACATCATTTGGCTCTTCTGGGATGGCTTCTTCAGACACTTCCGTAGAAACAAAAACCATGCGCTTGGTACGCAAATAGTTGATACTGCGATTCACCACGATTCTTTTGAGCCAAGCTCCGAACGTGCTTTCAAAACGAAAAGAATCCAGCTTTCGAAACGCTTCCACAAAACTCTCTTGCAAGATGTCCTCCGCATCTTCCCTCGAGCTCAACAAACGGTATGCGGTATTGAACATAGCATCAACATAGAGACCATACAGTTGATACTGGGCGTTTGGGTTTCCAGCCTTACTCTGCTCTATTAAAGCTTGATGGGTTATGCGAACGTTTGCTTCCAAAAAATGCAATCGGTTATCCAATGCTAGCCAAAATTATATGTATTTCAACTAACCCAAAGACAACCGAAAAAAGAAAGGGTTGCACCTAACAGAAATTTTTTCAAAAATCCTATTTAAAAAGACTGTTAATCGTGAAATAGCTTCCCAAATCCATTGACTAAAGTCAAAAAGGGATTCTACTAAGCTCTTTTTTTGATGCGACTCAGTGTTTCAGGCTTAATACCCAAATATTGAGCAATGTAGTATTGCGGAACTTGATTGATAATCTCAGGTTTATGGGCAAGAAGCCATTTGTAGCGCTGTTCCGGGGTATAGGCTAGAAGTCGAAAATACATTTGGTCCAATTCGGTATATTTCTGTGCTTGCCAATGACTGGAAAACTGCTCCAGGTTTCTGCTAAATCCGATAAGACATTGTAAGCGTTCGTAGGGCATCACCAAAAGTTCACAAACTTCAATAGCCTGTATGCGAAGGGTTTTGTTTCTTTCTGCGGCGGGGCTTGCCGAGAGACCCATAAAATCACCAGTGACATAAAAATTCTGAATGAACTCCTCGCCTTCCTGTTGTACATATTGTCGCAGTATGCCGCCATTTACAAACCCAATGTAGTTGGACCTTCGACCGTCCTTTATCCAAAATTCGCCCTTTTCCAGCCGAATGGTTCTAAAGAGTTTTGAAAAATCTTGGAACATTTCATCATCCAAAGAAATGACTTTTCTCAACTCTTTTTTAATCAAATCCAGTTGCATGGTATGCGTTTAAAAGGTTGTTCCTAAAATTTGGGTGGTACTTGCTGGAGATATCCCAGAAATCTCCATGATGGTCTGAGACTCGTTATCTCGTTCTGCAGAAAGGGTGACGTTCTTGTGTATAGTAAAAAGCCATTGGGGGTAGCTTCTACGGGTAGCTCTTGTTTTCATAACGTGGTTATTTACGGTTAGGAAAGTGGGGGCACTTTAAGAAATGTGCCCCCTGTTTCATTTTATTTCTCAAGGGCCTGCTTTAGCAGTTCCATCCCTCGGGCATTGGTTTTGTCCATTTCTTTTTTAGCTCCAAACAGCCACATGAAAAAGGCATCCACGCTACCAGATTCCAAATGGAAATCTTGAGTGACTTTGGTTCCGTTGGAGGTATTTTCAAAGGTATAATCGAAAGTTGGGTTCGCTTTAAAGGGTTTTTCAATGGTACAGGCCATACCGATAAAGTTGTCTTCTTCAATTCTTACGATTTCCTGATAGCCAAGGTCCTTGCCTTTGTTACCTTCCCAATGGTACTGGGCACCCACCGTTCCATCAGTTCCTTTTACGGCTGTTTTTTGCGAAGGGTCTGCTTCCAGAAAGGGAGACCACTCTGGGAAACGTTCCAAATGTTTCACCATCTCAAAGGCTTCTTGCTTGTCAACATTTATCGTAACGCTTTTGGAAATATCGATGGTTTTCAATTTGCTAGAGCTTATCAATCCAATTGCGATAAAGCCAACGATTAGGGCAGCTATCAGTACTAGTATCATTTTTAGTTTCATTTTAAAGGATTTTCATTATTGGGATTCCATTGGGATGATGTCGCGTACTTCGACGGTGCCACCCATGTGAAGAATTGGGCAACCCTTGGCCATTGCCACGGCCTCTTCCATGCTTTGTGCTTTGACAATCATGTTGCCGCCCATAGTATATCCTTCGGAAATATGGATGCCTTCTTGGGTGGTTGCATCAGCAGCAATTTGAATGCCTTCAAAACCCAATTGGTGGGTGGAATCCAATTTTTCTTGAATGGCAATGTTACCGATAAAGGCACCCCAAGCTTGACGTTGTTTGGCCAAATCGGCTTCAGTGGGTTGATACTCCGGGTTCGGTGAATACCGGAATATCATCATGTAATTTTTTAAAGTACTCATTGTATCAGTTTTTTGTGGTTAAACTTTCTGATACAATATTAGAGTCCGGTTTTCAAGATTTTCTTGACCTATGACAAGAAAACGAACGCGCTAAAAAAACATCTATTATTTCGCTGAGAGCAATTTACGGTAGATACACAGGTGGAGAAAAATAATGGTAGCGGGCGCAAAAGCTGGAATGAAACAAAAAGGAAATTCAGTTAGTATTTCTACCCCCATTCCCCCTTCATCAATAGACTTTTTGGTATACCAAAACGCCATGAACGATGTCAACAGAATATCAAACAGGCCAGCCGTATTCCAAAGCCATGTATAGGTTTTGGCATTGGGCAATTTCAGCAAGTTCATCCGATACACCCCAATACTGGTCAATGCTATGGCAATGTCGCCGAAACCCGCAAAAATGGAAAAGAGGGGTGGAACCAATGCATAATCCCCTAAAATCAAAAAGAACGTGCCAATCAAACGAAACAGATGGATGATGACCAAGTTTTCAATTGGGGTAGCTGCCAAAATCTTTTTGGTTATCGGAAGGTTGAAAATCACTCCCCCTAAAAAAAGCAATAACGGAAAGGCCGTGAACAACATGATTTTGGGCGGAAGGGTCACCTCGCTAAAAAGTCCTTTGTAACAGGCAATGGTGACATAAATGAGATAGGCTGCATAAAAAAGCGCTACCCCACCATACATATTAATGGGTTTAATCGGTAGTTCAGCACGTTCCACGCCCCTTCTCGCAACACTGGCTATCAAGTTTATTGGAATGAACATTGCAAATAAAAACAGTAGGGAAATCCAAAATGGAATTTTATGGGTAAAGAGATCCATGAGCGTTGTTTGGTTTTTGTTTGGTTACTTCTTTTCGGATTCGACTTAAGGAACTATCGGTGATGCCCAAATAGGTCGCAATATGTTTTAACGGAACATTCTGCATGATTTGGGGTTTAGTCTTCATCAAATCCAAATAGCGATCTTTGGCGGGATCGCTGATCATGGAAACCGAATGGTTTTTGAGTTCAAAGTAATTGGTGATCAATCGCGTTCGGCCCACTTCACGAAAAGCTTCGATACTAAAAAGCTTCATG
>JBCBCH010000059.1:0-9948 GCA_038530835.1 Bacteroidota bacterium
GACTCCGAAAACGACTTTATCCAGCCATGATAAGTAAGATTATTTTTAATATCTCTAAGATATACGTAATCAATCTTTTTGTCATTCAAGAATCGTGAAAACAGGTTTTCTCCACCATACTTATAAGAAATATTCAATCTTTTGGCAAAACGACTTATCCATTTCTGATTTTCTACTAAGCCCATTAAAAAGGCCAAAAAAAATGAGACTATAGTGGCGAAAAAAACTTCTAAATAAGGTATACTGTAGGCATTTGTTAAGTTGTCCCAGATTGTTAAACCACTAATGCTGGCACATGTGCATAGATTTAAAAAGTTTATGGCAAATTGTAAAATCACATACGCAAACACACCAAATAGAATTGAATACAGTATGAATCTGAAACTACTCCATTCTTTATGCAGGACTAACTTCCCAAAAATCAATGTTGCTATCGCTCCTGGAATTAATATTATAATCAGTTTTATTGTTAGTTCAGACATATTTTTTGGTTATTGTCAACTCTACGAAATATATTAACTAATAAGTCAAGTTACCGGTTTTTGACTTAAAACTCTTACGGTTTTAGTTTAAACCATATCTTTAAAGCGCGAAACACATCTTTTTTCCTAACGCCTGCAACCTCTGAGTGTCGTAACAGATAAAATAGGATAGGCAAATGGGTGCAAGTCCCTAGACCAATTCAAGGCGTAGCTTTGATGTGTTTCGCGGTGACCTATCCTCATTTATTCATTCTTTTTATCACTTTCTTATGCGAAACACAGAAGGTTACAAGTCATGCCCGCATTGTAATGCGCGTTTGGCTACGGAGGACACTCCTCAAAACACCCAAACCCTAAGCCCTGCCCAACGCGAATTATTGCAGTATTTAGATGCGCTTGATGGCCCAGACCGGGTCGAAGCCCTAAAATGGATGCACGATGTGGTCATTTACGATTCCAACGAACCCTTGCATGGCGCCGAAAAAAATGCGCTCTATCAGGTCAAGGTGCTTTGGCAGCTTATTGAGGAGACTTTGAAGGAATAAGAGAAGTCAGTCAGGTCGAGCGATAACCTCGGTTGCTGAGCGTAGTCGAAGTAACAAGGGTTTTGTATCGAGAAGGTTAGGCCGTCGAGACCCAATGAATAATTCGTTTTTTTAAGACTTCTCGACTGCACTTCGACTCCGCTCAGTGCCCCAACTTTTGCTATTTGGAATTTGATGTTTGGTGCTTGGTGCGCGGTGCTCGATGTCTGATGTCTGATGTCTGATGTCTGATGTCTGATGTCTGATGTCTGATGAAAAAACAACATATTCTCGTACTGGGCATATTAGTACTTTTGAAGAAAGCCTTTTTTATGGACGATGCCACCTTTCAACGCTTCAAAGCCTTTTTTCCGCAAGTGGATTTTACTGCTTTGGATGAAGCGTGGTTTCGTTCGCTTTGGGAGACCAAAACCTTTAACCAATATGATTTTATCACCGAGGCGGGTTCCATTGAACGTTATTTCTATTTGGTGGTGAGTGGCGTGCAAGCCATTTATGTGTTGAACGAAAAGGGCGAAAAAGTGGTGTTGGGGTTTTCGTATTCCAACAGTCCTTCGGGTGTGTTTGATTCGTTTATGGCGCAAACACCTTCATCTACGTTTCTGGAAGCCCTAAAACCTTCTGTTTTGATGGGCATTCGGTATGCTGATTATCAAATGCTTTTTGAAAAACACCCGGAATTCCATCAATGGGGGCATCATTTTTTTCGGGATGTATTAGTAGGTCGCTTGTATCGCGAGGTAGAAATCTTGACGCTTTCTGCGGAACAGCGGTATGTTGCTTTTATGCAACGTTGCCCTGACGAGCTTAAGGTGATTCCGCAAAAGTATTTGGCGTCGTACCTCAACATGAAACCGGAAACGTTTAGTCGGTTGCGGTCGAGTACGTTGTATTGAAGTTTTCGGGCGAATGTACTTCTCGATACAAAATCCCTATGGGATTTCACTCGAAGTGACGAAGCAAGGTTGAACAAACCCTCTTTCAATCCGAATTAATAAAAACTTCCGTCAGTTTGAGTGGTTTTCTGTCAGATTGAGCGCAGTCGAAATCCAAGAAAATCTCCCGCCTTGCCGTCGAGGCAGGCATCGAAAACGGAGAAGTTTTGGTCAAACCACACTTCTCGACTGCGCTCGAAGTGACAACAAAACGATTCTCGATACAAAATCCTCCTGCTTCGACTACCTGTCCTTCGAACGAGACTTCGGAAGATGGACGCTCAGCAACCGAGGATTTCACTAGAAGTGACCTAAGATTTCATTTACTTTTTGCGCAATAAAGGGTTGTACGTCCTCTTCAAACCAAGGGTTCTTCATCCGCCAAAACCGATTTACCGGTGAGGGGTGTGGCAAAGGGAAAAACCGAGGTAAAAATTCATGGTACTGCCGCACGTTTTCGGTTAGGGTGTCATAACCTTCCTTTAGGTATTCCTTTTGGGCGTAACTGCCTATCAAAAACACCAATTCCACCCCTTCAAGTTGTTTCCAAATACGGTCGTGCCATTTGGGAGCACATTCTTTTCTTGGAGGCAAATCCCCTGTTTTTCCTTTTCCGGGATAGCAGAATCCCATTGGTAAAATGGCAAAATTATTCGGGTCGTAAAAGGTGTCATCATCCACCTGCAGCCAGTGTTTCAAAAGCTTTCCGCTCGGGTCATCCCAAGCTTTTTGGTGCTGGTGCGCCTTTCGCCCAGGCGCTTGGCTCAACAATACAATCTTGGATTTTGGGGTGAACGACACTATGGGGTAGGGCCCTAAAGGCAAGTGTTCTGCGCAGTGGTCGCATTTTTTGATTTGAGACAGTAACCCGCTCATGTTATCTTTTTCCAGCAACTACCACCACGAATTCACCTTTGGGTGGATGGTTCTCAAAATGGGCCAAAAGTTCCAAAAGTGTACCTCGAACGGTTTCTTCATAGAGTTTGGTGATTTCACGCGATACAGAACCTTGTCGGTCTTCGCCAAAGTACTCCACAAATTGCCCTAAGGTCTTTAATAGTTTGTGCGGGGATTCGTAGAAAATCATGGTTCTGTTTTCTGCTGCCAGTTCAGTCAGTCGGGTTTGCCTGCCTTTCTTTACTGGTAAAAAACCTTCGAACACAAACCGTTCCGAAGGGAGACCGCTGTTGACCAAAGCAGGCACAAAAGCGGTAGCACCTGGTAAACATTCTACGGGGATTCCATTTTCCACACAAGCGCGGGTCAGTAAAAAACCAGGGTCGGAAATGGCTGGGGTACCTGCATCGGAAATAAGGGCCATTTGGGTGCCTGATTGGAGGTTTTTGACCAGCCCATCCACCATCTTGTGTTCGTTATGCATGTGATGGCTTTTTAAAGGGGTATCGATTTCAAAATGCTTGAGCAACTTACCACTGGTTCGGGTGTCTTCCGCCAAAACCAAATCCACTTCGCGAAGAACCGTAACCGCTCTGAAGGTCATATCCTCTAGGTTTCCAATAGGTGTGGGTACCAAAAACAGTTTGCTCATAAACGAAGCGTTAGGGTCTTATCCGTTTTCCGGTAAAATACGCGGTTAATACAAAAACAAAGGCCAAAATGGCACCCATATGTTGACCGTCTTGAATCATATAATGAGCAAAAAAGGCAAGCACGGTATTAAAAAAGAAACCCGCATAAGCCCACTCCTTCAACCATTTTGAAAAATTCAGCCATATGGTTACCAATCCCAAAATCTTCGCAATGGCCAGTGGATAAATCAAATAAACCGGGTACCCCATCTGCTCGAAAAAGCCTTTAATCATTTCGTGGTTGAAGAAATAATTATAAACCGAAAAACACATGATTGCCGATAATAACGCTAGCGATACCGAATAGGTAATCTTAATTGCTTTCATAAAGGGTTAGGTTAGGAACGTTAATTCCTAAAATTATGAAATGTAAACCAGATGGAATGTGCCTTATGCGAAGCGTCTTGCAATCAAGGCCATGAAACGCTCTTCGTAATCTTCTTTGCCTTCCCAGTTGTTGTATTCGGGCTTCACCAAGTTGATGATAAACGCTTTGGAACGTTCTTCAGAGTCAATGGTCTGTAGTTGGGTCATCACCTTTTCATACTCCTTGGTCTCCCCATTGAACAAATGCTTCACAAAGGCAAGTTTGTCATTCAAGCCAACTTGATAGGCCTTCACGAAAGTATCGTTGATGGATTTTGATGCTGCTTTTTCAAGGTCCGACTCTTGTGGGGTCACCCATTCCTTTTCATTTTTCATGACCTCGGTCTTGGGCACAAATTCGGTGAAGATTTGTTCCACGGCAGCCTCGGTCGGCATTTCTGAAACCATGTCCTTGATGGTGTCCATTCCTGGGGTGATGATGTCTTCTTCGTGCGGATTGTTTTCCGGTACCGAAATATTGCCGCTCAAAACAGCATTGGCCATTTTCTCAAAGCGCGAAGCAATGACGTTTTTGGAAACATCTACCTCAACATCGCTCAACTTCTCATCAATGAATTTCAATACGGCCAGCTTTTCATATACTTCCTTGGCTCGGTCGTACAACAAAACCAAATCTTGGTCTTCACGCGCCGTGATGATTTCTGTGGATAGTTTTATGAGTTCCTCCCTTAATTTCCTTACCATTACACCATATCTTTAGCTATAAAAGTAAAATCATTTTGAGAATCCTCCATAGAAGAAAAGGTTAAATTTTGATTCCACCTTCCAGCAAATATTTATTAGTAGTTTTGTGTTTTGCCTCAGCACAAATCCATTTATCGCTTAAACATACAGTATGTTTCTTGAAAACACGGTAAACCCTGACGAACAATTTGGTTGGATAGAGGTGATTTGTGGCTCCATGTTTTCCGGTAAAACCGAAGAGTTGATACGTCGTTTGAAACGTGCGCAATTTGCCCGACAAAAAGTAGAAATCTTCAAGCCCATTGTTGATACCCGCTATCACGAAGATATGGTCGTTTCGCACGATGCCAACGAGATTCGCTCCACGCCTGTACCCGCTGCGGCCAATATCCGATTGCTTGCTGATGGCTGTGATGTAGTTGGGATTGACGAAGCCCAGTTTCTTGACGATGAGATTGTCACCGTCTGTAACGATTTGGCGAACAAAGGCATTCGTGTGGTCGTTGCCGGATTGGATATGGATTTTAAGGGAAACCCCTTTGGCCCCATGCCCGCCTTGATGGCCACCGCTGAATATGTGACCAAGGTACATGCGGTGTGCACCCGTACCGGAAACTTGGCCAACTACAGTTTCCGTAAAGCGGACAATGATAAATTGGTCCTTCTGGGCGAAACGGGCGAATACGAACCCTTGAGCCGGGCAGCCTTTTTCAAAGCTATGTTGCGTGAAAAAATAAGCAAGATGGATGTGGATGCCGAGGAAGTAACCCCTAAAAAAAAGTCAGCCAATGGCTAAGTTTGGTGAGACGACCCTCGAAATCAACCTTTCTGCCCTTTCGCATAATTTCCGGTATTTGAAGTCAAAACTTGCTTCGGGGACCCAGTTTATGGCTGTGGTGAAAGCAGGCGGTTACGGTAGCGATATGGTGGCCATTGCCCAAAAATTGGAAAACTTAGGTGCAGATTATCTGGCCGTGGCCTATACCAAAGAAGGCGTTGCGCTTCGGGAGGCTGGCATCACCCTCCCTATTCTGGTTTTGCACCCCCAACCCATTCACTTTAAAAGTTTGATTGCCCATCAGTTGGAGCCCAGCTTGTATTCCAAACGGATTTTTGAAGGTTTTGTAGATACCCTAAGGGATTTGGAAATGAAATCGTATCCCGTGCAACTCAAATTCAACACGGGTTTAAATCGACTCGGGTTTCATGAGGATGAATTGGATTGGGTTTTGAAAACGGTTCAATCAAATCCCGAAATAAAAGTCAGTTACATCCTTTCCCATCTAGCCGCTTCAGAAGATGAAAACGAACGAGACTTTAGCCAAAACCAGATAAATACTTTTTTACGAATAAGTGACCGTTGGAAAGAAACGCTTGGGGAACTTCCTGGCCGCCATATGCTGAATACCTCAGGAATCATCAACTTTCCGGATGCCCAATTTGATATGGTTCGCAGTGGTATTGGCCTTTATGGTTACGGGAATACCCCCGAAGAAGACAAAGCGCTTATTCCTGTAGCGCGATTGCTAACGATCATTTCACAAATCCATCATGTTTCTGCCGGGGAAAGCGTTGGGTATAACCGAGCCTTCATCAGCGAACAACCCAAAACCACAGCAACTTTGCCATTAGGACATGCTGATGGTATTAGCCGACAATACGGTCAAGGTAAAGGCTATGTGTACATCCATGCGCAAAAGGCGCCTATCATAGGCAATGTATGTATGGACATGATAATGGTTGATGTCACCGGAATCGATTGCAAAGAAGGCGACCCTGTAACGTTCTATGGGCCAGACGCTTCCGCGGATGCTTTTGCTGCTACTGGAGATACCATTTCATACGAACTACTCACCGCAATTTCCAATCGGGTTACCCGGGTAATAGTTCCCTAGTTTTTTGCACTTTCCACCCGAAAAATTCTTTTTTTCAGTACTTTAAGGGCATTAACCAAGTAAAAAACTATAGAAATGGCATTTTTAAAGGAGTTTAAAGACTTCGCTATGAAAGGAAACCTAGTGGATATTGCTGTAGGTTTCGTAATGGGTGCTGCGTTTAACAAAGTAGTATCCTCGTTCACCGGTGGTATTGTTTCACCACTCATCGGACTGTTGTTCGATGCAGATTTCAAAGAGTTAAAGTATATAGTAAAAGAGGGCACTATGAACGACGCCGGAGAAAAAGTAGGCGAAGTGGCCGTGCTGTATGGCGACTTCATTACCAACGTCATCGACTTTATCATCGTGGCTTTTGTGATGTTCCTCATCGTAAAAGGCGTGAACAAGATGAAAAAGCCCGAAGCGCCACCCGCACCAGCTGGACCAAGTCAAGAAGATTTATTGGCCGAAATCCGGGATTTATTGAAAAAGTAATTCGCAAGGGCAAGTTCCTTGAACCGCTACACCAAAATGAACCTTTGAACCGCCCATAAAAGGGCGGTTTTTTTATTCCAAAGAGAGGACCCAGCAATAGAAATGTTTTAAATATAACTTTTTGTTGGTTTTTCATCATTTCTTACAAAACACCTTGTCAAGAACGCAGGCTGCACTACATTTGTGCTTCAAAATGAAATGCAAATGAAAGTAGCGGTTGTAGGCGCCACCGGAATGGTCGGCGAAATCATGTTGAAAGTTTTGGAAGAACGCAACTTCCCTATTTCTGAGTTATATCTGGTCGCCTCTGAACGGTCGGTCGGAAAGGAATTGGTTTTCAAAGGTGAAACCCATACCATCATTGGCATGGAACAGGCCATTGCTTTGCAGCCTGACATCGCCATCTTTTCTGCTGGTGGGGATACTTCAACCACCTGGGCACCTAAATTTGCTGAAGTTGGGACAACGGTCATCGACAATTCTTCCGCTTGGCGGATGGACCCTGATAAAAAATTGGTGGTCCCAGAAATCAATGCGAATGTGCTTGAAGAAAGCGATAAAATCATTGCCAACCCCAATTGTTCTACCATTCAAATGGTGATGGCCTTGCATCCGTTGCACCAAAAATATACCATGAAACGGGTTATCGTTTCTACCTATCAATCGGTTTCCGGTACGGGCGTAAAAGCGGTACAACAGCTTGAAAATGAAACCAATGGGGTAAAAGGTGAAATGGCTTATCCGTATCCTATCAACCGAAATGCCCTGCCGCATTGCGATGTTTTTGTAGAAGAAGGCTACACCAAAGAGGAAATGAAACTTGCCCGCGAGCCTCAAAAAATATTGGATGACCGTACCTTCTCGGTATCTGCTACGGCGGTACGGATTCCAACCGCTGGTGGGCATTCCGAATCCGTGAATGTAGAGTTCCACAACGACTTTGATTTGAAAGAAGTGCGCCAATTATTGAGCGAAATGCCTGGGGTGGTCGTACAAGACAATCCGGAGACGAATACCTACCCTATGCCCATCCATGCGCATAATAAAGATGAGGTGTTCGTGGGGCGTATCCGCAGGGATTTGACACAACCCAATACACTAAATATGTGGATTGTATCTGATAATCTACGCAAAGGAGCAGCAACCAATGCTGTTCAAATCGCCGAATATTTAGTGGAAAAACAGCTAGTAGGTCAGTACACCGAGGACATTTCTTAAAAATCGTTAAGATTTGCCTTAGGATTCTAGGAAGGCTAGGATTTGTGATATTTTTAAGGATTAATCTTTTTGAAAATGAACAGAATCTACCTGCTTTCCCTAGTACTTATTGTTTCAGCTTGTGCTGAAAAAACCAAAAAAGAGCCTATTGCCGTGAACTATCCCACTACCAAAAAAGTTGACACGGTCGACACCTATTTCGGAACTGATGTAAACGACCCCTACCGTTGGTTGGAAGACGACCGAAGCACTGAAACGGAAGCTTGGGTAAAATCCCAAAACGAAGTGACCTTTGGTTATTTAGAGCAAATTCCTTTCCGTGAAGCGCTCAAAAACCGATTGGAAAAACTCTGGAACTACGAAAAGTTGGGTTCTCCTTTCAAAGAGGGTGAATACACCTATTATTATAAAAATGATGGGCTACAAGACCAATACGTCGTGTACCGTCAAAAAGAGGGTGAAGAAGCCGAAGTCTTTTTAGACCCCAATACCTTTTCTGAGGACGGAACCACTTCCCTAATGGGTTTGAGTTTTACCAAAGATGGCTCCAAGGCCGCCTATTTGATTTCAGAGGGGGGGAGCGATTGGCGAAAAGGTATTGTTATCGATACCAAAACCATGGAAGTTGTTGAAGATACCTTGGTCGACATCAAATTCAGTGGACTTTCTTGGAAGGGTAACGACGGTTTCTATTATTCCAGTTATGACAAACCTGACGGAAGCGAGCTTTCTGCCAAAACAGACCAACACAAACTGTACTATCACAAGTTGGGCACGCCCCAATCCGAGGATGAAGTGATTTTTGGCGCAACCGATGCAGAAAAACATCGATATGTGAACGGATATACTTCTGAAGACGAGCAATACCTCTATATTACCGCAAGTGTTTCAACTTCAGGCAACAAACTTTTCATAAAAGATCTATCCAAAGCGGATAATCCGTTGATGACCATTTTGGACGACACGGATTCAGATACCTATGTCATCGATAATGTAGGCTCCAAGCAGTTTTTGGTCACGAATCGCGAGGCACCGAACAAAAAAATAGTGAGTGTTGACGCTTCCGACCCTAAAGCAGAAAATTGGGCAGACGTTATTCCCGAAACCGAACACGTTTTGACTTCGGGAACTGGAGGGGGCTACATTTTTGCCGAATACATGGTAGATGCCATCTCTCAGGTAAAGCAGTATGACTATGATGGAAAACTGATTCGCGACGTGGAACTTCCAGGGGTTGGGAGCGCCAGTGGTTTTGGCGGTAAAAACGATGAAAAAGAATTTTACTTCTACTTTACCAACTACAATACGCCCGGCTCTTCCTATAAATTCAATGTGGAAAACGGGAAATACGAACAATATTGGGCTCCTGAAATTGATTTTAATCCGGAAGACTATGTGTCAAACCAAGTCTTCTACACTTCAAAGGATGGCACTAAAGTTCCCATGATTATTACCCACAAAAAAGGTGTGGAACTCAACGGGAAAAACCCAACCATTCTTTACGGTTACGGCGGATTCAACGTGAGTCTAACCCCTTCTTTTAGCATTACCAACGCCGTATGGATGGAACAGGGTGGCATTTATGCGGTTCCCAACCTTCGAGGGGGTGGTGAATATGGTAAAAAATGGCATGTCGCCGGAACCAAACAACAGAAACAAAATGTTTTTGATGATTTTATCGCAGCTGCTGAATACCTTATTGAAAACAACTATACCTCTAAAGAATACTTGGCCAT
>JBCBCH010000060.1:0-9899 GCA_038530835.1 Bacteroidota bacterium
AACAATGCCGGTGAAAAAGAGTTGCAGTCCAATCCGCAATTGTTTTTGCATCCGCATTGTTGAGTTTAACATCCTTGATAGCTGCGGAAGCCTGTTCGACCGTAACGTTTTCCGCCATTTTAACGAAAACCATCAACCAATTGTTGAGCCATCCTTTCTTGTTAGGCCCAGCCCCCACCATAAGTAAATCCAAGGAAGCAAGGTAACCGGTCTCGTCTCTAAAATTGGATGACCGGGGCATATCTTCATAAACTCCAGCGACCTTTAATGAGGTCTCATTGTTCATGGTTAAGCTCTTTCCCATAGGATTGTCCTCTCCAAATAAGGAATTCGCTAGAGTAGCGGATAAAAAAATGGAGTTCGGGTCGCCAAAACTAGCTTTATTACCACGTACCATTTTCAAGTCAAGTACGGTTGGAGCACCATCCTCCATGAAAGAGCCAAGCTCTCCAATTACAGTTTCTTCATATTTAAAAATGGAGCGCCTTGGATAGGTAGACATAACTACCTCGTCAAAGTATGACCCATATGCTGTACGCAACACATCGCCCAACGGATAATTTTGACTTTCCCAGGTTTCGACCGTGCCGTCAAAGTTGACATTTTGTAGCACCTCGGCAATTCGATCGTACGATGAATGTTGTTTATTGAAAGACAACTCATCAAATATCCACAGCCCAATCAATAAGGCAATAGCAAAGCCTAGGGCCAATCCGCCAATGTTTATGAAGGCGTAGCCTTTGTTTTTTCTAAGGTTTCTCCAAGCAATTTTTAGGTGATTCTTAAGCATAATTCTCGTGATATGATTGATTTATTCGGTTCGTAAACTTCTCGTAGGATTTTGTCTTGCCGCACTAATGGTTTTGCCTCCTATCGTGATAAGCGCAACAGACAAGGCTATGAGTCCCGGCAGCAGGAACAGCCAGAGGGATAACTGAATGCGATACGCGTAGTCTTCTAGCCATGCATCCGCAAGCCATTTCGCAAAAGGTGTGGCAATCACGAATCCGATGGCGACAAGTTTCAAAAAGTCTTTGGTCAGTAGATACGTTATGGAGGTGACACTAGCACCGATGACCCTGCGAATACCGATTTCCTTGGTTCGCTGTGAAACAACCAACAAGGAGATGGCAAACAGTCCAATACAACTTAGCAGTATGGCAATGACCGAACCACTGGTAATCATTGTGGTCAAAGCTCTTTCCTTTCTAAAAGTTCTATCTACATTTTCATTCAAAAAGGAGCCACGAAACTCGGTTCCAGGTTGCAGGCGATTCCATGTTTTTTCAATGAACTCATAGGAATTAGTAAGATTCTGTGGCGCAACTTTTACATAGGCGTAATAAAGTCCCCAAGTTGGGTTCATTATGAGGGTGATGGGTTCAATGCTCTTGTTTAGTTCTTCAAAGTGATAGTCTTCCACCACCCCAATGATTTTAAAAGGAGTACTGTCCAACATAATGGTCGCTTCCAAAGGCCTTTCTTCCCCCAAATCCTTCGCCATGGACTCATTGACGATAAAAGCCAAACTGTCGGCTGCTCTTGTGGCGTCAAAGCTTCTGCCTTCCAGAAGGTTGATATCAAGCGTTTTTACGTAATCAGCATCTACAGTAAGTACGTTGGTCTTTACGTTTTTTCCTTTATGGTCGAACCCCATTACGCTTTTGCTGATACTACCATCCTTTCCATAACCAAGATTATCGTCTGCGCCACTTACGGATAAGATTCCAGGTTGGTTGATGAGCTCGTTACGGAACAGCTCAACAAATTCATAAGAACTGGCGTTTCCGCTTAAGGGCACCGAAATCACAAAATCCTTGTTGAATCCAAGGTCTTTGTTTTTCATATAATTGGTCTGTTGCCATAAAATCAATGTGCCAGAAATGAACAAGATTGAAATACAAAATTGTACCACGATCAAGGCATTGCGAAGGCGGTTTTTCCCGTTGGAATCCCATTTTCCCTTTAAGGCTTGGATGGTCCCCATTTTTGACATGATCATGGCGGGGTATCCACCCGATAAAAACGTGATAAGTAACACGGAAAAAGCAAAGCCCGAGAGCATGGGGATACTAGCAAATTGACCCAGTGAAACCTCAGTTCTGAAAATGGTGTTAAAGGTATCCAAGCAAATACTACCCAGAAAAACGCCCAATAAAGCGGATATCAAGAAAATGATAAGACTTTCGCACCATAGTTGCACGAAGAGTTGTTTTTTGGGAGCCCCCAAGGTTTTGCGCATCCCAATTTCCTTTAAACGCTGTACGCTTTTGGCAATACTCATGTTGGTGAAATTGACGCAGGCAATGATTAAAATCAAAAAGGCTACCCCAAAAAGCAAATACACCATATTGTGGTTGGCGGTTACAATCCCATCTTTGACCACCATGGACTCCCGGTCTGACATGGGCAACAAGCGTAATGACACATAATTGCCGTCGGCATCTGGCGGTGTGCCTTGGGCAATGGTGTTTTCTATGGAATCACTCAAGTATTTTTTCATGACCTCAACCGAATTTTTATGGAAGGTGGCTGGAGGCATATGGGGTTCTAATTGCACATAAACCTCATGATATTTTTGATTCCATTGTCCGACGCTATTTTCATATTCGACATGGTTTTCAAAATTGATGACCAACTCAAATCCCAGAGAGCTGTTTTCTGGTAAATCTTCTAGAATAGAGGTAATCTCAAATGACTTCTGTTCTCCATCGATGAGCAGTTGAATGGTTTTGCCCAGTACTGTGGCATCCCCAAAAACATTCTTTGCTGCTTTTTTGGTGATGGCTACATGTGACTTTTCAGCTAGAGGTTGCGGATTACCTTCCGCTACGGGAAAAGTGAACATGGAAAAGAAACCTGGGTCTACCCATGCTCCATCCAACGGAAAATTATTTTCCCCTTTCACCAACAAGGCTGAGTCATCCAAATAGCGAACCGCGTCATGAACTCCAGGAATTTCGTTTTTAACTACCTGCGCCATCGGTTCAGGGTTCGATAAGGAAACCTCAGGTCCTTTCACAAATTGTTCACTGGAATAGAGTTGATAGATATCGTCGACATTTTCATGAAAACCGTCATACGAAAGTTCGAACAAGGCCGCTAAACAAAGCAGCACCGCAACACCAAAAGAAACGGATAGCCCTAAGATGTTGAGTACGGAAAACGTCTTGTTACGGATAAGATTACGCCAAGCAATGATGAAATAATTCTTGAACATGGATATTGTTTTTTGATTGGTTATTCGTCTTTTAAAACACTTACTGGATTCATAATGGCTACTTTAAAGCTTTGCCATCCTACCGTGAACAAGGCAATGACAATGGCCAACACACCCGAAAGGCCAAACACCCACCACTGCATTTCAATGCGATAGGCAAACTCCTGAAGCCATTGTTGGGTTAGAAAATAACCCAAGGGAACAGCCACCACAAAGGCTACTACAATAAGTTTTAGAAAGTCTTTGGAAAGCATATGTAGTACCTGCGCTACGGAAGCGCCAAGCACTTTGCGTATTCCGATTTCTTTTAGTCGTTGTTCGGCAGCGAAGGTGGCCAAAGCAAATAGGCCCATGCATCCGATTAAAATGGAAAGGAAAGTAAAGATTTGAAGGACAAGTCCCATCTTTTGTTCTTTGACATAAATTTGGTTGTAGAGATCGTCCAACAGACCATAGGTAAACGGTTCGGCAGGACTGAATTCGTTCCAAAGATTTTCAGTGGTTTGAAGCAGACCGGCAATATCAGAAGTTGCGGTTTTAACGATAAGACCCGGATTTGGCTGGTACACCATGATTAAGGGCTCCACCGCTTTATAAAGGGATTGAAAATGAAAATCCTTTACCACGCCGACGATACGATATTTTTCTACTTCTGCAGAATTACCCGAGGTCATGCTAACCAATTTATCTATTGCGTTACCTTCAAAGCCTAGAATTTTGGCCGAGGTTTCGTTGATAATGAGCTTATTGCTCTCAGCCTCAAAATCCTCGGAAAAATTGCGTCCTTGAATGATTTCCATACCCATCGTGGAGAGATAGTTTTCGTCTATTTGATACACCGTGGTTCTGCGTAAGGCATCAGAGTTGTTTTCTGGATAAATGGAGGTAATATTGTCGCTAGTTGGGCCAGCAGGCAAGAATCCTGAATTGGAGACATATTTTACCCGAGCATCTTTTAAAAGTTCGTTTTTAAAGGCTTTTTCCTTTTCACCCAATTTCCAAGTATCCTTTAATACCAAAACACGTGTCTTTTGAAAACCTACGTTTTTGTTGAGTACAAAATCCATTTGCTGTTTTACCACGAGGGTTGCGATAATCAAGGATATCGCTACGGCAAATTGGAAAACTACCATACCGCTACGTACGTTTTTGGTTTTTCCTGCGGCGCCCAACTTGTTCTTCAAGGCCTGAACCGGTTTGAATGAGGATAGGAAAAAGGCAGGGTAACTTCCCGCTAAAACTGCTACGAGCAATACAAATACAAAAAGATACAAGATGTTTTGTGGGCTAATGAGCTGACCAAGCGTCAGAGCCTTATCGGATATGGTATTGAAGAAAGGTAAAGCAATCAACACCAAAACTATGGCAAGCACAGCAGCCAAGCTTACCCCAATAAAAGATTCTAATAAAAATTGGCGAATCAACTGACTCCTATCAGAACCCAAAGCTTTTTTGACACCAACTTCCTTTCCGCGTTTTGAGGCTCCTGCAGTGGCCAAGACCACGTAGTTGATACAGGCAACCAATAAAATCAAAATAGAGATGATGGAAAAGGCATATACGGTTTTGATGTTACCACCCTCTGAAAGATTGGTGAGTTCGGCAAAATCGGAATGCAAATGAATGTCGGTCAGCGGTTGCAAAAATATACCTAGCGCGTTTCCTTTTTCTTGAAATTCTGCAAAAGACATACCCATAGCCTCTACCATTTGCGGCCCCATATGGGTATCAAGAACAGCCGGAAATTTGGATTCCAGCGGAACGCGGTCTTCAGGATTCCGCAGCACCACATAGGTGTGGTAATGAGATTCCAACCAGTTGTTCGTTTTGGAATGCTCCCAACCCAGCATGGAACCAAACAAATCAAATTGTAAATGCGAATTTTGGGGAATATCTTCAACAACTCCGCTAACCGTGAATTGTTGCTCCCATTCCGTTAACTCCAAAACCTTCCCGATAGGATTGGCATCGCCAAAAAACTTCTCTGCTTGGGTTTCGGTAATCACTACCTGATTGGGTTGGGTAAGGGCGGTAGCCGGATTCCCTTTTACGAAAGCGAAGGAAAAGACCTTAAAGAAGTTAGCGTCAACATAGGCAAAACGGTTTTCTCTAAAGCCTTCGTTTTGATAAACCACCAACGGATGTCCCATTTGCCTTAGACGGGTTCCCTCTTCTACTTCCGGAAATTCAGCTACCAAGGTTTGTGCAACAGGACCTTGCGAAACCGCTTCTTTGATGATTTCACCACCCATTTGTCCTCGTAAGACCACACGAGCAATTCGGTCGGATTTATCATGGAAGGTATCGTAGCTAAGTTCATCAAGAACAAACAAACTAATTAAAATAACCGATGCGATACCCAAGGTAAGCCCCACGACGTTGATGATGAAAAGGGATTTGTTCCGGTTGAGATTCCTCCATGCGATTTTAAGATAGCTTGATGTCATAATTCGTTTTTTTGATGATTGTTGTGTTCCTTTTATTAGCCGACAATGATGTTTTTGTTCATGGATATTATTCTGTTCGTAAACTTTTTATGGGGTTGGCTCGCGCAGCACGCAACGATTGAAAACTCACGGTAACTAAAGTCATGAATACCGCCCCAACCACGGCCAAGAAGAATATCCACCATTGCATGGTAATGCGGTATGGATAGTCTTGTAACCAACCATGCATAATGTAAAAACTCAACGGAATGGCGATAAGGCAGGATATCATGATGAGTTTTAGGAAATCTTTTGAAAGCATATTCCATACGCTGATAACACTGGCGCCCAAAACTTTGCGAACCCCGATTTCTTTGGTCCGTTGCTCCGCAACAAAAGAGGTCAATCCGAAGAGCCCCAAACAGCTGATTAGAATGGCCAGCGCAGTGAAAATACCGGACAGCTTTCCAACCCGTTCTTCCGAGGCGAATTTGTTCCCGTATTCTTCATCCACAAAATCAAATTCAAAGGGTAGCGCTGGAAACTCGCCTTTGAAAACACGTTCAACAATAGCCAGATTCTCCCGAACACTTTTTTTAGGGTTTAGCCGCAAATTATAGTAAGAGGTTTCATCTTCTCTATTGTACACGTATAAGGCTTGCTTAATGGGTTCATATGGCGATTGAACTACCATATCCTGAACGACCCCAATGATGGTCATGGGAGGGTCTGGATTTTCGTCATCTTCTCGTATAATTTGGCCAATCGGGTCGGTAAGGCCCATGTATTTTACCGCAGTTTCGTTGATGAGCACTCCAAGGGAATCTGATGGAAAATCCCTGGAAAAGTCTCGACCTTCTACAATTCTAAGGTTCAAGGAACGCGCAAAATCTACGGATACGTAGGTCCAATCAAAATCTTCTTGGAATCCATCGGGCTTTCCTTCCCAAGTAAACCCGGAACGTGTAGACCAGATTTGAGTCGTAGGGCTGCTAGTAGATGACATTTCAACGACAGCGCCAGATTTTAACAACAATTCTCGCATCAAGTCGTATTTACCTTGATAATCACTACTGAACACAGGCACTTGAATCAATCCATCCCGATCATAGCCAACAGGTCTATTTTTTGCGTGATTGATTTGCTGCATAACTACCACCGTTCCAATAATAAAAGCAACCGAAACCGTGAATTGAAAAATGACCAATACCTTACGCGGGGTAGAAGCCTTTTTACCCGCACGGAATGTTCCTTTTAGTACTTCTACAGGATTGAAAGAAGAGAGGAATAAAGCAGGGTAACTTCCCGCAAGGGTAGCGGTGAAAACGATAAAGCTCAAAAATGTGAGCCAAAACCAAGGATTGCCCCAGGGAAAAGTAATGGCTTTACGAGACAACTCATTGAAACCGTCCATACAGAGAAGGACTATGAGCACCGCAACCACGGACGCGATGCTGACCACCAAAAACGATTCTCCCAAAAACTGATTAACCAATTGTCTGCGTTGGGAACCAATCGCTTTGCGGACACCTACTTCTTTTGCTCTTTTTTCTGAGCGGGCGGTGCTGAGGTTCATAAAGTTGATACAGGCCAAAATCAGCACAAAGGCCCCTAAAGTGGTAAAGAGCCATACATATTTGATGCGACCTCCAACCTGCTTTCCTTGTTCAAAATTGGAACGCAGGTACCAATCCTTCATGGGCATGAGGAACAACTGCGGATTAAATTCGGCAACTTCTTCCTCTGCATTTTTCTTTACATTTCGGATGGCCTCTGAAGCGGCTTCCAAGGGAACGTTGTCCGCAAGTTTCACAAACATTTGGAACGAGTTGTTTCCCCAATTGTCCAGAGACTCTCTTAACCATTCTTGAGTGGCTACATACTTTTCCCATGGAACGATAAATTGCATATCGCTAAAGGAGTTGTTCTGCGGAACAGTTTCGAAAACCGAAGTAACGGTAAGTTTATGTTGGCCATCCAAGGTGAGTACTTTGCCAATAGGGTCAGCGGTTCCAAATAAGATTTCTGCGGCTTCATCTGAAATCATGATGGAATTCATCTCGCGTAGACCTTCTTTGTCACCTTGTGTAACTTTAAGGTCTAGTATTTTAGGCCCTTCCGGCTGCATATAGTTTCCTGTCATCGAAAAGGTATTGTTATCGTATTCCAAGGTTTGGGAATACGTCCAAGAAGCCATGGTCAAATATTCAAAATTATCCATGTAGGCATCCCGTAGGGCCGGCTGTAATGGAAGTGGAATAGCAGGTCCCGTACCCGTATTGCCATTGAAGGTTTGCGACTGGAACACCTGAGCAATGCGGTCGTTCGATTCAAAGTAATCATTATAGGAGAGCTCATCGTATACCCATAGTCCAATAATTAAAGTAACGGCAATACCAAGGGTTAGCCCACCTATATTGATGAAGGTATAGGCTTTGTTTTTGCTGAGGTTTCGCCATGCGATGATGAAATAATTCTTTAACATGATAGTTCGTTTTTTTGATTATTCTTGGAGTAGGGTATTTGTTGGGTTAACCAATGAGGCTTTTATACTATGAAAGGCAATGGTGAGTAGGGCGATGCTTAAAGCAATAAAGCCTGCTACCAAAAAGGTCGTTATCTTAATTGGGGTGCGGTATGCGAAATCCTGCAACCAATTCTCCATCACCAAGACACCCAGGGGTATAGCTATGACAATCGCGATGAGGATAGGTTTGATAAAGTCTTTTGAGAGCAATGAAATGATATTTAGGAGCGAAGCACCTAAAACTTTTCTAATGCCGATTTCCTTGCCCCTTTGGTCGGTGACAAATGCCGTAAGGCTGAACAGACCCAAGCATGAGATAAGGATAGTCAGGGAAGCAAAAAATTTAAAAAGCGCAGCAGCATGCTTGACTTTTTTATGAAGTAAAGCAAAACTATCGTCCATAAATTCATATCGCATTTGAGTGGTGGGAGAGAACTTTGACCATATTTCTTTTAGCGACGACAAAAGGGCTTCGGTTTCCTGAGGTCTGAATTTGACCAAAGCAGCGGCTGAAGGATTTCCCAGCACCAAAGAAGTAGGTGAAATTTCATTTTCTAGTGATTCAAAGTGAAAATCCCTGTAAACACCAATGATTTGCCAGGTTTTATCTTTGTTGGTAATCTGTGAACCCACAACTTCATCCAAATGGAGTTGCTCGGCCAAAGTGCTGCTTATCAATATTGCCGTTGAATCTGAAACAAGCGATTCTTCAAAATTTCTTCCTTGGATAATGTCTATCCCCAAAGTAGGAACATATTCGTTGTCTACTTGCCATATTTGAGAGGTTACTCCTGCTTGGCTGTCTTGTAGACCTTGTTCCCAAAAAGAGTCTGAAAATCTTCTAGGGCTGCCCACGGGAAGATAATCACTGATGGAAATTTGTTCAACTACATTCAGTGATGCCACTGCTTCTTTGAATGTCGGAACTTTGTCCTTTAGCACTTCAGTTCCTTTTACGATTAGCACTTGTTCTTTTTCAAACCCGAGGTCTTTACTTAGTACAAAGTCCAGTTGGTTGGACACCACCAGGGTACATATAATAAGTACAACCGATACCACGAATTGAAACACGACCAGACCATTTCGAAAAACGGGATTTCCTTTTTCAGTCAGTTGGTTTTTAACGGCCAAAGACAACTTGGAAATACCAACGGAAGGGTATAAACCTGAGAGTAAACCCAATAACACGATGATGAGAAAAAACAAGCCGATTTCTGGAAGCGAAAACGCTGAGATGGACAAAGTTCCGGAAAACAATGGATTGACGGACGGTAACACAAGCCAGCAGCAGAACAACCCCAAAAGAAAAGACAGAACACTAAAAACAACAGATTCCACAAGAAATTGGGCCGTTAGATTTTTTTTGCCAGCCCCCATAACCTTTCTAACACCCACCTCTTTCGTTCTTGCAGAAAAACCTGCTGTAGAAAGGTTTATGTAGTTGATAAAGGCAATGGCGATAATCAAAATACCGGCAAGTCCAAAAAGCAATAACAGGCTTTTGTTTCCATGCGGGTTATCGTCTCTAACATCTTTTGTGCTCAAATAGATTTCATGTACGGGTTGGAGCTCGTGTTGTAGATTTCTAACCATTTCAGCGGTGTTCGAGAACTTACGTTCGGTCCAACTCGGCAGGAAATAGTTTGTGGTAATTTCAGGTAGTTTTTCGTGAATGGAAGCTATATCCGCCTTTTCATTAAGCTTTACATATAGGTTATAAATGTTT
>JBCBCH010000061.1:0-9668 GCA_038530835.1 Bacteroidota bacterium
AAGAAGCTTACGCTGGCCATGATGACCGCAACCGTTAACCATGAGAGGAAAAAGGCCTCCTCAATAAACATCTTTTCTATCTCCTTCTTATCGGCTGCAATCGTGATGGTTGAGGATTTATAAGCTTTCATATCATCTGTGTTTGTATATAAAACAACGACATCCTGAAAACTCCTGAAAAAAAATGAACTTTTTTTGAATTTAAGTTTTAAGCATTTAAAAATCAGCACTTTAAATTGAAAATTTTTTTAAAGAAAATTATTTCAACACCGTTAAACGCTTGGAAATTGATGAAATAAAGGCTACTTCCGTTGCTTTAGATAGTGCTTTAAACCAAAAAAGACGGCCTTTTCGCCGTCTCTCTTATGTTTTTGATTGATTGAATGATTTTGATTGATGTGATTGAAAGCTATTCGTTTAGTAACCGGTTGTTTTTTGATTGATGATGATTTCTTGATTGATGTATTATGATTCGGCGATTAAACGAAAATAGTTTCTAATAACATGACAAGAACTGAAATAAAGAACTTAACGATGGTCAGCATTTTTTAAAGTTTAAAGGGTTGAATATTATTTTGTTAACCGGTTACGAGTTCGAATATAGAATGACCGATGTCATGTTTCCAAAGGATTTGATGAAAAAGAATAAAATTGAATACGAATATGGAGTTAAAAAAACGAGTTAAGATTTAAAATTGATGTGACTTACTTAGAATAAGTTTTAAAATGAAATGCTAAATATTTATTTATATTTCAATATGTTGTATTTCAAGGGGTGTTTTTGGACATTTTCTTAAAACCAAGGGGACTTTCGTTTAAAAAATGCTCAAAAACGGCAATTTCGTTTACGGAGTGCCACCTCGATACTCGATTTTTTACATGTGAAAAAATCCAAAAATTCGAGTGACGCATCTACATTTTATGGGTCCAATACGAGTAGCGTCATCTATCTTTGCCACAAATTACTCCTATGACCGATGTTTTATGGATTGTATTGGGACTTGCATTGCTCATCTCTGGGGGTAATTGGCTTTTGAAGTCTGCCGTATCGCTTTCCTTGAGGCTTTCCATACCTAAAATAGTAGTGGGTATGACCGTGGTGTCATTCGCTACCTCGGCTCCCGAACTGATTGTGAGCATTAAGGCGGCTTTGGATGGCTTGCCTGATTTGTCTCTGGGGAACGTAGTAGGTTCCAACATTGCCAATTTAGGTTTGGTATTGGGGGTTACGGTGGTACTGGGTAGCATTGATGTTCGGAAAAGCTTTTATACCACCGACTGGCCCGTTATGATGCTGGCTTCGTTTCTATTCTTTGGATTTATCTACTTCGACGGTGTGCTAGAGCAGTACGAAGGGATAATCATGGTGGTCTTTTTGATTCTGTTTTTGGTGTATCTGCTGCGTTTTCAGAAAACAGCTGTAGCCGACGAGATGCCAGAAGATGATGTTTCCTTGTCTTTAGGAAAAACATTGTTTTTGTTGGCTATTGGCGGTTTAGCGCTTTGGGGCGGTTCTGAATTGCTAATTGAAGGTGCGGTAGGCATGGCTACCAGTTTTGGAGTGAGTGATAGGGTCATTGGGATTACCGTCGTCTCCGTGGGGACTAGTATTCCAGAGTTGGCGGCATCAGTTATCGCCGTCATCAAAAAAGAAAAGGCCATTTCTGTGGGAAACCTCATTGGCTCCAATATTTTCAATCTGCTTGCCGTATTGGGAATTACGGCGATTATTACACCGATTCAAGTAGTAGACAAGGGATTGCTATCTTCTGATGTGTTCTGGATGCTGGGTATTTCGTTCTTAATCCTGCCATTGGTATTTTTTCCAAAAGGTTTGCGTTTGGGCTGGCGGGATGGGATTATTCTTCTAGGACTCTATATCACCTTTGTTTATATGACCCTTTCCTAAAAAAATAACCGCCTCCCCAATGGAAAGACGGTTATTAAGATAATCAACAACTAATTTATATACTAAACGTCCGCAGACTTTACGGTTTTGATAATACGAGCGGCAACTTTGTATGGGTCAGCATTGGAAGCAGGTCTTCTGTCTTCCAACCATCCTTTCCAACCACTTTCTACAGTAGCAATTGGAATACGGATAGAAGCTCCACGGTCAGAAACTCCAAAGCTAAACTCGTCAATGGATTGGGTTTCGTGAAGACCAGTCAAACGTTGGTCGTTGAACTCTCCGTATACTTCAATGTGCTCTTTGGTCACCGGACGGAATGCTTCACAAATTTTATCGTAAGTCTCTTTGTTACCAGCAGTTCTCAAAATGGAATTCGAGAAGTTGGCGTGCATTCCAGAACCATTCCAGTCTCCTTTTATAGGTTTTGGATGGTAGTCAATATAGTATCCATACTCTTCGGTCAAACGGTCTAGCATGTAACGCGCTGCCCAAATTTGGTCACCAGCACTCTTGGCACCTTTTGCGAAAATCTGGAATTCCCATTGTCCGGAAGCTACCTCTTGGTTGATTCCTTCAAAGTTAAGACCTGCTTCAAGGCACATATCCGCATGACGCTCTACCAAGTCTCTGCCGTGCGTATTTTTACCACCTACAGAACAGTAGTACATTCCTTGAGGACCAGGGTACCCACCCATAGGGAATCCTAGAGGCAATTGTGTTTCGGTATCCATAATAAAGTACTCTTGCTCAAAGCCAAACCAGAAATCATCGTTTTCATCATCAATGGTCGCTCTGGAGTTTGAAACGTGTGGCGTACCATCAGGATTCATAACCTCTGCAATTACCAAGAACCCATTGATTCGTGCAGGGTCTGGATAAATAGCGACAGGCTTCAATAAACAGTCAGATGAACCACCCTCAGCTTGTTGGGTAGAACTTCCATCAAAAGACCACATTGGGCAGTCTTCCAACTTACCACTGAAATCCTTTTCTATTTTGGTTTTGCTTCTCATGTTGGCTGTGGGTGTGTACCCGTCCAACCAGATGTACTCTAATTTAGATTTGCTCATAATTCCGGTAGTTATTTGTTCTCAAATTTACGATTGACAAAAATAAATTTTTCAGTTAATAATACCCGGTCAGAAGGGGTAAATTAACAAACGAAGGATAATTATTTAAATTACCCCTAAAATTGGAAGGGTTCATTGTCAAAAAACTATTTTTTTGCCTTTACATTATCAAAATGTTAATTGTAGTTTTGCCTTTCCAATAGAAAGTTGATGCCCATGACCCGATTTGAAGCCTTGTCTCAGAGTCGCAATCGAACCTACCACCCTGTAGTGGAAGAAGGTAGACGTTCCGATGTATTCGGAATCCATGTTTTTAATGAGGATAGAATGCTTCAGTTTCTAACGAAAGAAGCGTTGGACAAAGTGAAATCGGCCATTTTTCAAGGCACCAAAATTGACCGTAAAATCGCGGACCAAGTGGCGGAAGGTATGAAAGCTTGGGCCCTTTCCATGGGCGCTACCCACTATACCCACTGGTTTCAGCCGTTAACCGGTGCAACTGCGGAGAAGCACGATGCATTTTTTGATATCCTTCCTGATGGCCGGGCAATGGAAAAGTTTGGAGGAGCGCAATTGGTGCAACAAGAACCGGATGCTTCAAGTTTTCCAAGTGGGGGTATTCGGAACACTTTTGAGGCAAGGGGATACACGGCTTGGGATCCTACTTCGCCGGCATTTATTTATAAAACAACTTTGTGTGTCCCTACCATTTTTGTGGCTTACACTGGGGAAGCATTGGACAATAAAGCACCACTCTTGAGGGCCCTACATGCGATTGACGAATCAGCCACTGCGGTAGCACAGTATTTCGACAAAAATGTGCGAAAAGTTTACGCCACATTGGGATGGGAGCAAGAGTACTTTTTAGTGGACAAAGCGCTAGCCCAATCACGCCCTGATTTGGCCATGGCAGGCCGAACGTTGGTAGGAAGTCCCGCACCCAAAGGACAACAGTTGGATGATCATTATTTTGGAGTAATTCCCAACCGGGTTTTGGTTTTTATGAGTGAGCTCGAAAAGGAATGCACCAAATTGGGAATTCCAGTAAAAACCCGTCATAATGAAGTGGCGCCGAATCAATTTGAATTAGCACCGGTACACGAAGAAGCCAATTTGTCTGTGGACCACAACTTGTTGCTGATGGACGTGATGGAAGAAATTGCGGACAAGCATAATTTTGCCGTCCTTTTCCATGAGAAACCTTTTGCTGGGGTCAATGGTTCCGGAAAACACAATAACTGGTCTTTGGCCACGGATACTGGGGTGAATTTGCTCAGTCCAGGGTCTACGCCCATGAAAAACCTCCAGTTCTTGACGTTTTTCGTGAATACCATCAAAGCCGTGGATACCTATGAGGAATTGTTGCGTTCTTCTATCGCTTCTGCAAGCAACGACTATCGTTTGGGCGGAAATGAAGCACCTCCTACAATTCTTTCCATCTTTATAGGAAAGCAATTGACCGACGTGCTGGATGAGTTGGAAGGCGTTTCCAAAGGAAAACTATCTCCTGAGGAAAAAACAGAGCTAAAGCTCAATGTGGTAGGCAAAATCCCCGAAATTTTGCTCGATAATACCGATAGAAACCGAACATCACCTTTTGCTTTTACGGGAAACAAATTTGAAATGCGCGGGGTAGGGTCGAAAACCAATTGCGCCAAACCCATGACCATCTTGAACACCATCGTGGCCAAACAGCTCGTGGATTTTAAAAAGGAAGTAGATGCACTGATAAGCAAAAAGAACTTGAAGAAGGACGAAGCCGTTTTCAATGTGCTTCGGGAATACATCAAAACTTCAAAACGCATTCGGTTTGATGGCGATGGCTACGGACGGGAATGGCAGGAAGAAGCCAAACGCAGAAAGCTGAGCAACAATCAAAATGCACCGGAGGCGCTACAAATTCTTACCGATAAAACCAGTATAGCACTATTTGACGAGATGGACGTGATGAGCGAAGTGGAACTCAAAGCGCATCAAGAGGTAGAGTTGGAAGCGTATGTGTTTCACCTTCAAATAGAAGGCAGGGTGTTGGGAGAAATGGTATTTAACCACATTCTTCCTGCGGCAGTTCGTTATCAAAACCAACTGTTGGAGAATATTCGAGGTCTGAAAGAAGTATATGGCGCGGCCCACAAAAAAGTAGCCGAACCACAATTGAATCTGTTGGAACAAATAGGGGAGCATATGCTGGCACTAAAAAAGTTGACTACGGAAATGACCGAAGCGCGCAGACGCAGCAATGGGCTATCCACCATCAATCGCAAAGCGCAATCGTACTGCAATAGTGTGAAGCCTTACTTCCAACAAATCCGGGAACATTCCGATAAGCTTGAAAAATTGATTGCTGACGATTTATGGCCCTTCGTCAAGTATTCTGAGCTTTTGTTTACCAATTGATGGGTGCTTTTTGTATTGGGAGGTAGTACCTTTAAGGCATGAATCTCACTTTAAAAGATATTGAAGCAGCGCGACAGCGCATTGCGGATTATGTCCATACAACACCCGTCCTAACTTCTTCCCAACTCAACCAATGGTTGGGGCATGAGATTTATTTCAAATGTGAGAATTTCCAGAAAATTGGCGCCTTTAAGGCAAGAGGTGGGGTAAATACGGTTGCTTGGTTAGAAGAAACTGGGCAGCGCCCTAAACATATCATTGCCAACAGTTCAGGGAATCATGCACAAGCCGTGGCCTACGCAGGTCAACAATTTAAAATACCCACAACGATTTTTATGCCGGAGTATTCTTCTCAAGTTAAAATTCAGGCTACGCGTGGGTATGGCGCAGAAGTGGTCTTAAGCGTTGACCGAAATGTCACGGATGCACTAGTTCAAGAAAAATCCAAAGAACCTGATACCTGTTGGATTCCACCTTTTAACCATGAACAGGTCATTTGTGGCCAAGGAACCGCTGCGCTAGAGGCTTTTCAAGATTTGGAGGGCATTGATGCCATTTTCACCCCTTGCGGCGGTGGGGGATTAACTTCGGGAACCCTTATTGCTACTAGAGGCATTTCTCCCAAAACCAAGGTTTATGGCGTAGAACCCCTAAATGCCAATGATGCAGCAGAATCGTTACGTAAAGGAAGCATTCAAAGATTGGATGGCGTGCCGAATACCCTCGCCGATGGTGCGATGACAATGGCAGTTGGGGATATTACCTTCGAGTATCTTCAACAACTTGATGGATTTTATGAAATTGAAGAAGAATACATTGTGTATTGGACACAATGGTTGACGCATTTGTTAAAGTGTCGATTGGAGCCCACCTGCGCGATGCCCATGGAAGCCATTCGAAGATGGCTTCGAACCCAAAATTCCAAAAAAAGAGTATTGCTCATCGTTTCTGGAGGGAATATGGACCAGTCTACATCCCAAAAAATCTGGGAAACGGATTGCATGACAAAAACCCCTTCGCTCTAAACAGAATCTTTATTTTTGCGCAAACACTCAAAATGTCTGCTGAAAACAGTAATCGATATGCCCAACGTGGCGTTTCTGCTTCAAAAGAAGATGTGCATAATGCAATAAAGAATCTGGACAAAGGCCTCTTTCCAAAAGCATTTTGCAAAATCGTTCCTGATTATTTGACCGGAGATGAAGACTATTGTTTGGTGATGCATGCTGACGGAGCCGGGACCAAATCTAGCCTAGCGTACATGTATTGGAAAGAAACCGGCGATTTGTCCGTTTGGAAAGGTATCGCGCAGGACGCACTCATCATGAATGTGGATGATTTGCTTTGTGTTGGGGCAACAGACAATATTATGTTGTCTTCAACCATTGGTAGAAACAAAAACCTGGTTCCGGGAGAAGTTATCTCTGCTATAATCCAAGGTACTGAGGCGCTAGTTGAAGAGTTGGGTCAATTTGGGGTTTCGTTGCATGCGACCGGTGGGGAAACTGCCGATGTGGGAGATTTGGTGCGCACCATAATTGTGGATTCTACCGTTACTGCGCGAATGAAACGCTCGGATGTGATAGATAACGCAAACATAAGGGAAGGAGACGTAATCGTTGGTTTGGCCTCATTTGGGCAAGCGACTTATGAATCCGAATACAATGGTGGTATGGGGAGCAATGGCCTTACCTCTGCCCGGCATGATGTATTTGCCAAGTATCTCGCTGAAAAATATCCAGAGAGTTTTGATCCTTCAGTTCCTAACGATTTGGTGTACTCTGGGAAAAAGCAACTATTGGATGCTGTTGAAAACGTTCCTTTGGATGCGGGTAAATTGGTCTTGTCGCCCACCCGAACCTATGCTCCTGTCATCAAGAAAATACTAGAGCGCTTTGGCAATACCGATATCCATGGAATGGTGCATTGTAGTGGGGGAGCACAGACCAAAATTTTGCATTTTGTGGACAATCTCCATATCATAAAAGATAATCTTTTTGAGGTGCCTCCTTTGTTCCAAATGATACAAGAGCAATCCCAAACCGAATGGCGCGAAATGTACCAGGTGTTCAACTGCGGCCATCGTATGGAACTCTATCTTTCTGAAGACAGCGCTTCAGAAGTCATTCAAATCGCGCAAAGTTTCAATATTGATGCGAAAATCGTGGGTAGGGTTGAGGCTTCGGAGCATAAGAAGCTTACAATTCAAAGTGAGTACGGAACCTTTGAATATTGATATACGATTCAGGTGTTTTTAACGTTATCATAGAATAATCCTCACACTTTGCTATGGAAAGGAAAGAATTCTTAAGAAGTTTGGGCGCAGGTGCTGCGTTTGCCCTTACTTTTCCCTGTTTAAATGGTTGTTCCAGCGATTCTGAAAATTTGGAAACCTTCCCTGAACCTACCGGTATTGACCTGACCTTGGATTTGACTTCCGCGGATAATACAGCCTTGGGTTCAAATGGCGGTTTTGTACTTGTGGAATCAACTCCTGGACAAGGGTATACGGATATTGTTGTGGCTCGAAATTTGCAAGGCGAATATGTCGCCGCGAGCCAAATTTGTAGTCATCAACAGACTGAAGGAGTACGCTTTTTGGCAGAAGATGACGGTATCTTTGGTTGCTCTACACATGGAGCACGTTTTAGTCAAACCGGTACGCCCTTGAATTCCATTACATCAAATCCATTGACGATTTTTCAAACTGAACTGGACGGAGATAGCCTTCGGGTTTTTGAGTAAAACAAATTGAATGCAAAAGCTTTGGACCTTGATTTTGTTCTTGGCCCTGCAGTCAACCTACGCGCAGGAATGGGAAGCTTCATTTGAGAGCGCAACCACAAAAGCATCTGATTTTGAACGCCCAGTGTTGTTGGTGTTTTCAGGTTCTGATTGGTGCGCGCCTTGCATCCGCTTTAAGCGTAAGATTTTTGATTCCAGTGACTTTCTGCAATATGCCGAACAGCATTACGTGCTATACAACGCGGATTTCCCAAGGAAAAAGAAGAACAAGCTATCTGAAGATAGGTTGAATGTTAACAAATCATTGGCGGAACGTTTTAATCCTAAAGGATATTTCCCGTTGGTAGTGGTTCTAGACCAAGAAGAAAAAGTACTTGGCGTAACAGATTTCGACCCCAAAAAATCCACACAAGAATATATTCGCCTGTTCAATGGTTTTCTGAAATGAAACAGGTGTTCCTAACATTTTTTGCTTTTTGCTTTGGGTGCTATATATCTGTAGCCCAGGCTAATGTATCGGTAAAGAAAACGCTCAAACTGATGGGTACCCGGTTTGAGATAACCGTAGTGGCCCCCAATGAAGACATTGGTTATATCAACATCAATGAAGCGGTCGCCGAAATCCAACGCATTGAAAAATTGATTTCTTCTTGGGATGCGGATTCAGAAACATCCGAAATCAATAAAAATGCCGGAATTCGCCCCGTACGCGTAAGCCAAGAACTTTTTGAGCTAATCGAAAGAGCTTTGGCGCTTTCCAAAGTGACGGATGGTGCATTCGATATTACCTATGCTTCCCTAGATAAGGTTTGGCGTTTTGATGGTTCCATGACCACGATGCCTACCGAATCGGAGATAGCGCGTTCCGTTGCTAAAATCGGCTATGATAAAGTGATTTTGAACAGTGCCACCCATAGCGTTTACTTGACTGAAAAGGGAATGCGTATTGGTTTTGGCGCCATTGGAAAGGGGTATGCTGCTGATAAGGCCAAAGCCTTGTTGATGTCCAAAGAAGTCAAGGCGGGTATTATCAACGCTTCTGGTGATTTGACCACCTGGGGAACGAAATCCAATGGCGAAAATTGGATGGTCGGGATAACCAATCCTTTGGAAAAGGAAAAGGTTTTTGCTTGGTTGCCCGTTATTGAATCTTCGGTAGCGACTTCTGGTAACTACGAAAAGTTCATCAGTTTTGGAGGCCAAAAGTATTCCCATATCATTGACCCCAGAACAGGCTATCCAACCAAGGGGATTTCTAGTGTAACCATTTTTGCCAAAAAAGTAGAACTCTGCGATGCTTTGGCTACCGCCGTTTTTGTTTTGGGACGTGATACAGGGATGCACCTTGTCAACCAATTGGATGGTGTGGAAGCCGTTATTGTGGACAGTGATAATAAAATCCATAAGACGAACGGCATTACCTTCGATAAAAATCGATAATTTTAAGTTATGACAAAGTACCTATTGCCCCTAGTACTGATGTTTTTCTTCTCCTCATGTGTGGCGGTGAAGGAATACGATAAGGTATATCTCAATGACGATGA
>JBCBCH010000062.1:0-4112 GCA_038530835.1 Bacteroidota bacterium
AACCTATTTAACGGAACGTATGGAAAGTTTCTCTTTTGAAAAGGCAACCTTATCTTCTGAAGTATCCCACGGTTCTGTTGAGATTATCGAAAGCAATGAAACCACCCACTACTCCATCGTAGATAGTTTTGGAAATGCCATCGCAGCGACCACCACTTTAAATGGCGGTTATGGTTCCAAACTGTATTCTGAAGAGTTGGGATTTTTCTTGAATAACGAAATGGATGACTTCAGTGCAAAACCTGGCGTACCCAACATGTTTGGCCTGATTGGTGCCGAAGCCAATAGCATCGCACCAGAAAAACGGATGTTGAGCAGTATGACGCCTACTATAGTTGAAAAAGATGGTAAACTATTCATGGTTGTAGGAACACCTGGAGGTTCTACCATAATTACGGCAGTCGCGCAAACCATCCTAAATGTGTATGAGTTTGACATGAGCATGCAAGATGCCGTAAACGCGCCTCGGTTCCACCATCAATGGTTGCCCGACCACATTACCTTTGAGGAAGAGGGCTTTGGGCCCGAACTGAAATCCGAATTGGAAAGTATTAACTATATCATTCTAGAAGAAAGCACGCCAATTATTGGTAAAGTAGATGCCATTCGTGTACTACCCGATGGGAAGCTCGAAGGAGGTGCTGACAAGCGAGGCGATGATAAAGCTGTAGGTTTCTAAAGAAGGATAGCATGAAAAAATATGACGTAACAATACTTACGGATGCCCGATATCTGAAAGAAAACAAAGAAAGCGTTTATATTTCCAACGTTTTACAGGAGGATATGTTAGTAATCCAAGCCCTTGAGCACAAGGGGTTGGCAGTTGCTCGAAAGGCTTGGGATGACCCTAATTTTGATTGGACTCAAACGCAACTCGCCGTGTTCCGTGCGACTTGGGACTATTTTGACCGTTATGATGAATTCTCCAAATGGTTTGACCAGACAAAAAACCAAACCCGATTCATCAATTCTGCGGAACTTATCCATTGGAATATTGACAAGCACTATTTGGTTGAATTGGAAAACAAGGGCGTTCGAATTCCCAAAACCATCATCATCGAACCCGGAACCAAACTATCTTTGCAACAACTTTTGGAAAAGGCCCTGGAAGATGGTCGATTCAAAACACAAGACTTCGTTCTGAAACCCTGTATTGCAGGGGCTGCACGACACACTTATAAATTTAATCTAACAGAAACGGAGCTTTTGGAGAACGTTTTTCGAAAGTTGATTCAGGAGGAGGCCATGATGCTACAAGAGTTTCAAAAAAACATCATAGTAGAGGGTGAGTATTCTTTAATGCTGTTTAACGGTTCGTACTCCCACTCGGTACTTAAAGTAGCAAAACCCGGCGATTTCAGAGTTCAAGATGACTTTGGGGGAACGGTTGAAATGATAGAACCGACCAAAGAAATGATAGCTTTCGCGGAAAAAGTAGTGAATGCCAGTCCAGAAATGCCCATTTATGCCAGGGTTGATATTTTTAGGGACAATGATGACCAATGGGCCTTGGCAGAGCTTGAAATTTTTGAACCAGAGCTTTGGTTCCGACTCCGTCCCGAAGCAGCAAATCAGTTGGCGGATGCCATTCAAAAAATGATGCACAATGAAAAAGTTTCTTAAGATTCTTGGGGTTTTGGTGGCGGCAGGGATATTGCTGCTGTTAGTTGCCGGATTTGTAATGCACAAAAGCCTGCCTGAAGGCGAATCGGGTCCAGCAGCCGACGCTTTGGCCAAAAAGATGTTAACCGCCTTAAATGAAGAGGCCTATCGAAACACGCGCTTTTTGGAGTGGTCTTTTCGGGATGGTGGATATCAATATAAATGGGATAGATGGCAAAGCAAAGTTGATATTTCTTGGAAGGATTACGCGGTGAAACTGAACCTCAAGAACCCTGAAAAGAGTTTGGTAATGCAACAAAATGAAGTGCTTACCGGTAAAGAGGCAGAACAATTGGTGGCGAAGGCCCTTAAAAGTTTCCATAACGACTCATTTTGGTTGGTCGCCCCCTATAAAGTATTTGATTCAGGAACAAAAAGAACTTTGGTGACTATGGAAGATGGCCAAGAAGGGCTTTTAGTTACCTATATGCAAGGTGGAACCACCCCGGGCGACAGCTACCTTTGGTTGTTGGACGATAAGGGTTTTCCCAAAGCGTATCAAATGTGGGTAGAAATTATTCCCATTGGCGGCCTTGAGGCTTCCTGGGATGCTTGGATGACCACGAAAAGCGGTGCATTCCTTCCCACAACCCACAGACTCGGCCCCATGACCATTGATATGGGTACTGTTCGCGGTTATTGATTAAAGTTCCGACAAACCATATTCCGAAAGTATCACCTGCCATTCTTGAGTTTCCATGATTTCAAGAATACGTTGGGAAACCTTCTTTTCCAAAGCAGTGGAATTGTGCTTTAATCCGAAAGCGTAGAATTGCACATCAAACTTTTGAGGGAGTACTTCAAGTTTTTGAAAGGTTGAATCGCGCTTCATACGATATCGAACAATCGGGGAATCATAGATAAAGGCATCCAGTTCATTATCCCGAAGGGCGGTCAAACCGGATTGCACACCGTTGTAGGTAGAAACAGCTTTAAAAAAATGACCCTTTAAAAAATCTTCAGCTCCAGAATTCTGGATGGTTCCCACATTTTTTTCCTTGAAATCTTCAAAGTTAGAAGTTCCATTGGCCAATTGTCCTACGGTCAAACTAGAGGCAATGCTTGCGGTTAAACCGGAAACAAAAAGCAATCCGCTGAACATTAGCAACAATGCGGTTATTTTTCCCAAACGCGTCTGTGGCGCTTTATCGCCGTAGCCTACGGTCGTCAACGTTACCACCGACCACCAAAGGCCATCCCATAGTCCTTTATAGTTTCTACGGAAGTGTTCTGGATTCTTTTTGCGTTCGAACAACCAAACCAATATCCCGAAAAACAACAGCAAACCAAACAAGGCAAGGAAACCACGGATAAAATTGGCTTGAAAAAAAGAACTTAAAAAACCCCTAATTTTTTGCCATGAAGTCTGTTTCGCTACCACAATCACCGAATGGGAAGCATAAAAGGAATCGGTGAACTCAAACTCCTTACTACGCTCACTGGTTATCGTCAAAGGGTTGATACTAACATCTACCTCGCCAGACCTCAGTCCTTCCAACATCTGTGGAAAATCCATCCGATGCAATTCATAGGGTAATCCCAAATCTTCAGCTACCCTAGTCCATAACCACACATTAATCCCTTGTAAATCTCCATGCTCTTCAATAATAAAAGGAGCGGCCTTGGTATACCCGACCCTAAGCGTATCATTCACCTCTTGCGCGTTTCCTAAAAAACAACTGCACAAAACGAAGAGGGACAATACAAAACGAATCATGATAAAACGAGATTGAAAAGAATTAGGGTAAAAGATACTAATTCTTATCCCTTCGCACCGCTGACCTGCTGTTTCAACTCTTCCATGGACTGCTGAAGTTGTTTCAGTAGTCCTCGTTCGGTAGTGGCTTCCAAATTAAATGTGAGTTTGCTGCTTACCTCCCATATTTCTTGAATTTGGAAGGGCTTGATTTCATAAGGCGGATACGTTTCGTTTAATGAAATCAAAGTAATATTATTGGAGTTAGGTCGTCTTTCCACCTTTTTGACCATTACGGAATCTTGCAAAACCACCACATACATTTTGTTGGCGCTTACGTGGTCGATATGCTCAATGGCTCGTGCCAAAACCCATTCCCCTGGCCTCAAATTGGGAAGCATACTGTCTCCTTCTACCTGAAAACCCCGATAGGTTGCATTTCTGAACTCAGGTATGGGCAGGTCAAAGGCGGGTAATTGACGGTACCAGCTTGTATCTTGTATGTTTTGTGGATAGCCCGCTGCGGCTTTGGCATTCACCAAAACCATGTTTTCGTTATCACTATTGTCAACGGTTACTACCTTGGGTATTACACTGGTTTTGGATGTTTCCAGATACTTTTCAGTGGTTTCGCCAAAAAGCCATAAGGGATTGATTTTAAATTGTTTCAACAGTTCAGCCACGACTTTCCCAGACAGTTTGGTTCTACCCCTTTCAATGTCTGCAGTCGTATTTGAAATTCCTAAAAGTTTGG
>JBCBCH010000062.1:4122-9667 GCA_038530835.1 Bacteroidota bacterium
TCAAATACGACTGCAGACATTGAAAGGGGTAGAACCAAACTGTCTGGGAAAGTCGTATTTGAAATTCCTAAAAGTTTGGCAAACTCTGCTTGGGTGTGACCCAAATCCCTTCGGACTTCGGTAAATCGTTTTAATGTGGTTTCATTCTCCATGTTAGTATGCTAACCAGGCCAAAAATTAAAATGTGAGCCCTCCTATCCATTTCAAATATAGGTAATTTGGAATATTTCCAAAAATTTATTGGAATATTTCCATAAATAGGATTTATTCCATAATTTTGGAATAATTACAATCGATATGGATTTCGATAGGATTCAAGAGAAACTAAACATACTGGCAGATGCTGCCAAATATGATGTGTCTTGCGCCAGTAGCGGAAGCGACCGAAAGAATAGTGGTAAGGGTTTGGGCAATGCTTCCCGTATGGGCATTTGCCATAGCTATGCAGAAGATGGCCGTTGCATCAGCTTGTTGAAGATTCTATTGACCAACTATTGCATCTACGATTGCGCCTATTGTGTAACGCGCAAGAGCAATGACGTGAAACGCGCAGCTTTTAAAATTCAAGAGGTAGTCGACCTCACCATAAACTTCTATCGCAGGAATTACATCGAAGGGTTGTTTTTAAGCTCGGGAATTTTCAAGAGTCCCGATTATACCATGCAGCGCTTGATTGCCGTGGCTAAAAAACTAAGGGATGAAGAGAATTTTAATGGGTACATCCATTTAAAGTCCATACCCGGGGCAAGTGACGAGTTGATGTATGAGGCAGGACTTTATGCGGACCGATTGTCGGTCAATATTGAAGTCCCAACCATTTCTGGGCTAAAACTCCTGGCACCTGACAAAAAGCACGATGACTTTATTCAACCCATGCGAAAAGTCAAGGAAGAGTTGATTCGGTACAACCGTGAGCGTAAAGTAATAAAAAGTACGCCCAAGTATGCCCCTGCTGGCCAAAGCACCCAGATGATAGTTGGAGCTACAAACGAGACAGATAAGGATGTGATGTACTCTGCAACTTACTATTACAGAACTTTTAAAATGAAACGGGTGTATTACTCAGGCTATGTACCGGTAACCCAAGATAATCGCTTGCCCTCAATTGGTACTCAAGTACCTATGCTTCGCGAAAACCGGCTATATCAAACGGATTGGTTACTCCGCTTTTATGGGTTCGCCGTAAATGAAATCCTAAATGATACACACCCCAATCTGGATATGGAGATAGACCCCAAACTATCCTGGGCCCTTCGAAATCTTGGTCACTTTCCGATAGATGTAAATACCGCGGACAAACGTTCCCTTTTAAGGGTACCCGGATTGGGTACCTTGTCTGTTTCGAAGATTTTAACCGCACGGAAATTCAGAAGATTGAATTGGGAGCATCTGAAAAAGATTGGTGTTTCCCTCAATCGGGCACAATATTTTATCACTTGTGATTCAAGACACTGGATTCGAAAAGACCTCTCTGCACATAAAATTCGAGGATTGATTTTGCAAAATTCCCAAGGAAAATTTAGACATAACCCAAACCAACTCGCATTGTTCAACTAAATATCTATTCGCATGGAAACCGCTAAAATTTTGGTATACGATGGCAGCTTCAACGGATTTTTAACCGCCGTCTTCGTAGCATTTGAAGAAAAGTTGGATGTAGTGGACATACAAGCCAACGGAAAAGAACAAAGCGGTTTGTTTTCGGACACTGAAATCGTGTTTACCAATCTACCCAAGGCCAAAAGGGTATGGAACGGGATACGAAACAAAAGCAATAGTGCTATCACCAATGTCTATTTTGCTTTCTTAAGTGAGTCAGAAGGCATTGAACTTATGCTATACCGATATATTCAAAAGATGATGGGTGGAAAACAGGGGAAACATTCCGATTTCTCGGATGAAACCATGCTTCGTATACAACAGCTTTCACGGTCCGTTGGCCGCGAAAAACATCGGATGGAAGCCTTTGTACGTATTCAGTTGACCAAGGATAAGGTCTATTTCGCCAACATTGAACCGGATTTCAATGTTCTTCCGCTTATCTCAAAACACTTTAGAAACCGATACGCCGACCAAGAGTGGCTGATTTATGACGTGAAACGAAAGTATGGCATCCATTATGATTTAAATCACGTAGAATTGGTTTCGCTACAATTGGATGAAGTACTCCATAACACAACGCGACGAAATGATGCCCTGACCCATGAAGAACATGATTATCAATTGCTTTGGAACGATTACTTCAAGAGCACCAATATCGCATCTAGGATAAACAAAAAGTTGCACACGCAACATGTCCCAAAACGCTATTGGAAATACTTAAGTGAAAAGAAAGAAGCCATTTAAGAGCTGGTTCTTGGTTAGAGCCGCTCTTTCAAAAAGGTTTCAATTTCAGGAACCAAATCCAGCATATAAAAACCACCCGGGGTGATAAACACTAAAAAATCATCTTTTTGAAAATAGGTTATTGGCGATTTACTGACCACATCCCAAGGCCCTCTTTCTTTTATGATTTCTATACGGGACAATAGGTCTTTTGCATCCTTTTCGCTATGGCACTCCCAATATTCCAAGCTAGCGCGCGGATAGAGGTTAGACCCCAAAAGAACATCACTTTTGACCTTTGCCCTTTGAACAAATTTGATTTTTGAAACGTCAATGGGTTTTTCCAAGACCTCTCCCCTATGCTCTAAATAGCTGTTCACCACAGGGATTCTTGCATTGAGAAAATTATCCTCGGGCGTTAGGTGTTCAAATTTCTTGAGGTGGTATGATATCGCGGTCATTTCACCAACAACTGCTTTGAATGTTTTGTCTTTAAATTCCTTGGTATCCTGCGCAATTACTAATGTATCACTCGGTTTTATGACCTTTTCGTAGTTTTCAAGGTTCTGCTTTTGGGTTTTTTCCGGTTGCTTACAAGAACCCAGTGCTACCACACAAACCAAGATTGCTATCCATTTCATTGCCAATGATTTCTGTTTTCAAAGTTATATGATAAGATACTGGATTTTCAGTCGAAATTTAGATTTTGGAAAACCTTGGTGCTTTCTCAAATTACCGTATTTCCGTTATTTTGGCATTCATGAAAGCACGTATCTTCATTGCATTGGGTTTTATTTCAATAGGACTGGCTTTTTCGCTAATCTTCTTTACCCAAATTGAATTTCCAACTGAGGTCCGGACGTATTTTCGAACGGGTACTTATGACAAATTTGGTCCTTTGGTAATTAGTGTTGAAATGGTGGTAGCTGGTGCTTCCCTGCTGTTTTCCAAGTCAAAAGCGAATTTTGCTTTGGCCATTTTCGGCTTTACCGCCCTACTAGACCCCTTTTTCAATTTGACCGGCATTTTCACTAGTCTCGTACCCACCTATGCCACTTTGGTATTTGTGTTTTGTGCTATTATTTCGCTTTGGATTGCCTTTACGGATACTTTCGATACCGGTAGAATCAAGTTATTTGAAGTACTCAAGAGCTTTGTGTTGGGTACAGCAATTGAACTGTTCATCAACAATTTATAGCCCTTTCCTATTTTGAACGCTCCCCGGTAAATTGGTCACTTTTGTTCTTAAATAGCACATTGAAACTGGTCAAACTCCCATAAATTCGCGTGATATATTGCTGTAAATCAACTTTTTCTTGATCATCGAGTTGTTTGCTGCTGTTTATTTTTTGTTCCATTACGCGAATCCGGTCCCTAACCATCACTATTTTATGAAAAAAGGTTTCGATAGGCATTTCCTTACTGGATTGACCACCAACCGGCTCAAGAATCAGCTTGCCTCCTTTCCATTTATCTCCAAACGCTACTTTTTCATGGGTGTCGCTCCACTTTTGTAGAATTTTCACCAATGACCGTTCCACATCAAAGTAGCTTACTGTATCGACTTCATCCTCAACAGCTTCAATCACTTCAAACTCTGAATCCAAATCAATGGTTTCCAAGCCGTTGTCTAAAAATGTTACCCAATAATGCTTTGAAGATACATTGGTGACAACACCTTTACCATATTCCGCATGTTGAATGCGTGAACCGATTCCCAATAATTTCATGTTTTGTTTTTTACGCTTTGGTACTCAAAAATAAGCCTTAGCATAACAAAAACGAAACCTAGCCTGACTTCCAATTTACATACCAAATCGTTATTTTTGAAGCTTTGCTATGATTGACTACGAAGAACATATTGAGGTAAAAGGAGCAAGAGTCCACAACCTCAAAAATATAGATGTTACCATCCCCAGAGAGAAATTGGTAGTCATTACCGGGCTCTCTGGGAGTGGCAAATCCTCCTTGGCGTTTGACACCATTTATGCCGAAGGACAACGCCGCTACATTGAAACCTTTTCGGCTTATGCCCGGCAATTTTTAGGTGGACTGGAACGTCCTGATGTGGATAAAATCGATGGACTCTCGCCGGTTATCGCCATTGAGCAAAAAACCACTTCAAAGTCTCCACGGTCGACCGTTGGTACTATCACCGAAGTATACGATTTCGTGCGCTTGTTGTTTGCCAGGGCTGGAGATGCATACAGTTACAATACCGGCGAAAAAATGGTCAGCTACAGCGATGCCCAAATCAAGGATTTGATTATTGATTCCTATCCTGATAAGAAAATTAGTGTCCTTGCCCCCGTCATTAAATCCAGAAAGGGACATTACCGCGAATTATTCGAACAAATTGCCAAGCAAGGCTTTGTAAAGGTCCGTGTAGATGGTGAAATAGTGGATATCGTGAAAGGCATTAATGTAGACCGGTACAAAACACATGATATTGAAATTGTAATCGACCGGCTAAAGGTTTCCAGTACCGAAGATTTCAACAAGCGACTTAGCGAAACCATTAACACTGCGATGTATAGCGGTAATAATGTATTAATGGTAATAGAAGAAGGAGAATCCGTGCCACGGTATTTCAGTAGGGATTTGATGTGCCCCACAACAGGTATATCCTACCCTACTCCAGAGCCCAATACGTTTTCCTTTAACTCTCCTAAAGGCATGTGCCCTAGGTGTAATGGTCTTGGGCACACCTATGAAGTGAACGTGGACAAAATCTTTCCAGATAAAAAGCTATCCATCAAAGCGGGTGGTATCGCACCGCTAGGGGAATACAAAAAGTCTTGGGCTTTCAAACAACTGGAAACCATCGGCCAGCGTTACGGTTTTGACTTGGCGGACCCTTTGAACAAGATTCCCGAAGAGGCCATGGAAATCATCTTGAATGGCGGCAAAGAGAGTTTTGAAGTGGATTCCAAAACCCTTGGGGTGAAAAGACAATATAAAATTGACTACGAAGGAATTTCCAACTTCATCAAAAATCAATTCGAAGAATCAAATTCCACCTCCATTAAAAGATGGGCAAAAGAATATATGGACAAGGTGGTTTGTTCCGAATGCAATGGTTCTAGATTACGGAAAGAAAGTCTGTACTTCAAGGTCGGTGGAAAGAACATTGCGGAATTATCGAAAATGGATATCGCCGAGTTGGCAGCCTTTTTTGAGAACCTTGACAACAAGTTGGATGGAAACCAACGAAAAATTG
>JBCBCH010000063.1:0-9536 GCA_038530835.1 Bacteroidota bacterium
AACCCTGATTTTCTTACCATTTGTCGTACTTTCTTGTTGATACTTACTTCGGGATAAGTGGTTTTTTTGATGAAAATGTTAAACAGAACTGTTAATATATATTTCAGATTTTACTGGCTATCAAACTTTTTATAGTATTGAGTATGAAAACTATCGGACATTACGACGCAGCGGTTAGTAAATTCTACCAAAATAGGGTCATCCCAAGCTTCCCTATTAGCTCCATGGATTTGTACGCACAACACTTCCAAAAAGTGTGCAGAAATTTTCAAGATGTGAAGAATTTACACCAATTATCCATTGCCCAAAAATGGGAATCGGATGTTCCTTTTAAAAATGGAATCTTAGACAAAGAATATGTTGTTGTTGTAACCGATACGGCGTTGAATATTGTTTATGCGACACAAAACATTTTTACCATGAACGGTTATCAACCGGATGAAATCATTGGTAAAAAACCCAAAATGTTCCAAGGGGAAAAAACGTGCCATGAAACGTCTCGCGAAATTGGAATTGCAGTGCAACAGCGTGCCCCATTTGAGAAAACCATTACCAACTACCGTAAAGACGGAACCATCTACAATTGTTGGATAAAAGGAGCCCCCATCTACAACACCAAAGGTGACGTAGTTAATTTTATCGCTTACGAAAAAGAAGTTGCATAACGCAACGATTTTTCTCTAAAAATTACAGGTTTCTATTTCGGTAACTCTTAAGGTATTTACCATACCCTTATCTTTTATGGGCATTGCCGCCAGACTGATGAGCATGTCTCCCACATCCAAAAAGCCTTTTTTACAGGCAATTTGGTTTACATCATCGATGGTTTCATCTGTGGAGACAAATCTATCGTAGTAAAACGCTTTTACTCCCCACAACAGATTCAACTGCGTTAGAATACGTTTGTTGGAGGTAAACACCAAAATATGTGCACTTGGTCTCCACGCAGAAATTTGAAATGCGGTATACCCACTATTCGTCAATGTTGAAATGGCTTTCGCCTTGATCTCATTGGCCATTAAGGCGGCATGATAGCAAACCGATTTGGTGATATAGCGCTTGGTACGAATATGCGGAGGCGTTTGCGGTACGTTGATAAGGCTTGAGCCTTCCACGCTAAGTAAAATACTGGTCATTTTTTCAATAACCTGTACGGGGTAATTCCCAACTGAAGTTTCTCCAGAAAGCATTACGGCATCGGCACCATCCATAACAGAATTCGCCACGTCGTTCACTTCTGCCCGAGTTGGTGTGAGACTGGTAATCATCGTCTCCATCATTTGAGTAGCAATAATGACCGGTATTCTGGCCTTTTTGGCTCTCAACACCAATTTTTTCTGAATTAAGGGAACTTCGTGGGCGGGTACCTCAACCCCCAAATCCCCTCTAGCGACCATCAAACCATCACAGTAGGCAACAATTTTATCGATGTTATCTACCGCTTCGGGCTTTTCTATTTTCGCTACAATAGGAATTTTATGTTCAGAGTGCTGGTTAATCAGGTTTTGCAAGTCTATCAAATCCTGGCTATGTCGCACAAACGAAAGCGCAATCCAATCCACATCTTGTGAGATGGCAAATTTGGCATCCGCGATATCTTTTTCAGTAAGGGCTGGCAAGGAGATATTCGTATTTGGCAAATTCACCCCTTTTTTCGATTTCAAAGGTCCCCCTTGAATTACTTCAGCAGTTACTTCATCTTTTTCGTTGGTCGATTTTACTTCAAAAATCAACTTTCCATCATCCAATAAAACCCTTTCTCCTGGCTTCACATCCCTGGGAAAGCTGGCATAGTTCATATACACCCGTTCAGCACTACCTTCAAAAGGTTCTCCCGTGGCAAAAACAATTTTATCTCCTGGAGCAACCACTGCTTCCCCACCCATAACACCTACCCGGAGCTTGGGGCCTTGTAAATCAGCAAGAATGGCGGTATTGATTTGAAGCTCTTCGTTGAGCTCGCGAATCATCTGTATTCTTTCGGCAACGTCATTATGTGCAGCATGGGAAAAATTGATGCGAAAAACATCCACGCCCGACAACATCATATTTTTCAATATTTCCTTCTGGCTTGTGGCTGGACCCAGTGTCGCTACAATTTTGGTTTTTTTTCTAGTTGGCATCTCTTAAAAGATTAGGTTTCTTTTGGATTTCAGCTTGTTTGTTTGAATTTCGTAAGCGGTCAGTAATTTTGGGATAGCGCGCATCTGCTGTAATTTGTTTTGGAGACTCTCTTCATTCCCCTCAACTTTCAGTAAATAATCCACTTCTTTGTGCTCTTGCAACACATAAGATGTAGAAGCAGTTTGCGTAACTCCAAAGAGCCCAGAATCCTGAATATTCCGCTCTTCTTCTATCTTGTTTTTGATTAAGGTCCAATACGTTTCTTGCACCTCATTTTCCCATACGAACATTGGACAAGGTTGTGAAGTTCCCACTTCAAGGTCATGATTGGTTCGTCTCAAATGAAGACCACAAAAAGCGTTGAGTGCATAGGCCATGGCATGGTCTTCCATAGCAGTGTGCAGTGCAAGCAGTTGAAAATCTTCGTCAAAAAAGCTTTCCTCTATTTTAAGCGTAATGGACATACTTCCGGTACGAAAGGTAAATATAACCCTAATCAAGGTGTCTGCCTAAAGGAAGGTAACCCATTGCTTCTTAAATTCTTACGAAAACGTTATAGTTTACCTTTTTTTAATCTACTGGTTTTCGATTTTGCGCTGTAGTGCGAAGTATGCGCGTTTGGATGCCTTTTCTTCGGCCTTCTTTTTGGAAGTAGCTCGGGCCTTGGCCATGACCCTATCTTGAATGCTCAATTTTACGGCAAAATGGCGAAGCGTATCGTTGCCGGTATCGTCGTACACGTCGTAGTGAAAGGTTTTCTTTTGTTTCTGGCACCATTCGATAACCAAGCTTTTGTAACTAATAACCTTCCCTTCAAGTTGCTCTATATCTACATAAGGTTCTATGACCTTTCGGTTGATGAACCTTTCACAGAATGGATAACCTCTGTCCAAATAGATGGCACCCACCAAAGCTTCAAAAACATTACCGTGGATGTTTTCACCAAAATGGCTTTTGGGAATACGACTTTGCACATATTTTAAAAGGCCCAAATCTTTTCCCAACTCATTTAGATGCTTTCGGCTCACCACCTTTGACCGCATTTTGGTAAGATAGCCCTCATCACCTCCAGGAACTTCTTTATACAAATGTTTGGAAATGATGGTCCCCAACATGGCATCACCCAAAAACTCAAGCCTTTCGTAGTTCATGGGGTTGCCCTCGTCATCTTTTTTATTCAGAGATCGATGAAGGAAAGCACGTTTGTAGACTTCAATTTCTTTGGGTTTAAATCCCAGGATTTGTTTCATCGCCAAAAAAAAATCCCCGTCCGCTTTCGGAGGGGATTTAAATATTTTCGACGCTAATCCCATGTGCCTATCCTATTTTTCTAAAAAGAACACAGGCATTATGCCCTCCAAATCCGAAAGTATTGCTCATGGCAACATTTACTTCCCGGGCTTGCGCTTCGTTTAGTGTTAAATTCAAAGAAGGGTCAATATTTTCATCTACTACACTATGGTTGATGGTAGGTGGTACCAAACTATGCTCCATGGCCAAGATTGAAGCAATGGCCTCAATAGCCCCTGCTGCACCCAAAAGATGCCCTGTCATGGATTTGGTAGAATTGATATTAATATTAGGTGCATGGTCCCCAAATACTTTGGAAATTGCCTTTAGTTCAGCAACATCTCCCAAAGGTGTGGAAGTACCATGTGTATTGATGGCATCCACATCGCTGGGTTTTAATCCAGCATTTTGCAAACAGTTTTCCATTACCCGAACTACTCCTATTCCTTCAGGATGTGGTGCCGTCATATGATGCGCATCACTACTCAGTCCTCCGCCCAATACCTCTGCGTAAATTTTTGCACCTCTCGCTTTGGCGTGCTCGTATTCTTCCAGAATCAATGCGCCAGCGCCTTCACCAAGTACAAAACCATCTCTGGTCGCATCGAATGGACGCGAAGCCGTTTCTGGACTTTCATTTCTTGTTGACAGGGCGTGCATGGCATTGAAACCACCCATACCTGCTATCGTTACTGCAGCTTCACTTCCTCCAGTTACAATCACATCACAATGGCCCAAACGAATATAGTTCAACGCGTCAATCATTGCATTCGCAGAAGACGCACATGCGGAGACTGTTGTATAATTCGGCCCCATAAAACCGTGCTTTATGGAAATATTGCCCGGTGCAATGTCGGCAATCATTTTTGGAATAAAGAAAGGATTGAACCTCGGTGTTCCGTCACCAGAGGCAAAACCAATTACCTCATTCTGGAAGGTTTCCAGACCGCCTATACCAGCGCCCCATACTACCCCAACTCGAAACTTGTCCACTTTTTCCAAGTCCAAGCCAGCATCGGCGATGGCCTCATCGGAGGATACTAACGCATATTGCGCAAAACGGTCCAGTTTTCTGGCCTCTTTACGGTCAAAATAATCTTGAGCGTTGTATCCTTTGATTTCGCAAGCAAACTTGGTCTTGAATTTCTCGGTATCGAAATAGGTTATCGATGAACTACCGCTGGTACCGTTTTTGAGTCCTTCCCAGTAAGCATTGAGGTTATTTCCAATAGGGGTAAGTGCCCCCATTCCTGTAACTACTACGCGCTTTAACTGCATGAGTTTGATTTTACCCTTTAAAACCTAAATTAAAAAAAAATTATCCATGTGATTGAGAATCACATGGATAATTTAAAAGCTATATTGAATATCATTTATCTACTTGGCCTCTTCTATGTAGGTAATCGCCTGACCAACGGTTGCAATGTTTTCGGCTTGATCGTCAGGTATCTGAATATCAAATTCTTTCTCAAACTCCATGATTAGCTCAACAGTGTCCAAGGAATCCGCGCCCAAATCATTGGTAAAGCTTGCTTCAGGTACTACCTCATTTTCATCTACACCTAGTTTATCAACGATGATAGCCTTAACTCTTGATGCAATGTCTGACATAATGTTATTGGTTTTTAAAATTTAATTGATGGCAAAAATATAAAACTTTGGATTAAATACACCATTTGTCGATAAAATGTGACCGCCTTGAACATCTTACAAATGAGAATCTTACTTTCGCCAAGCAGACAATAGCTATCTAGGTACCCGACATGGATGATGTAAAACGAATTGTACTGTTCGCTTCTGGCAACGGAACCAATGCTGAACGCATTTGCACGTTTTTTGAAAAAGATGCCCATGTCAAAGTGGTTGGTATCCTCACCAACAAACGCACTGCTAAGGTCTGGGACCGCGCTAATCGCTTGCAAATTCCAGCATTTTGTTTCAATAGAATCGCTTTTTCCCAAGGAGATGCCGTTGTCCGCTTGCTAAAAGCACTACAACCTGATTTGATTGTTCTTGCTGGGTTTTTGTGGAAGATTCCCGAGTCACTGGTTCGTGTTTTTCCGAATACCATTATCAATATTCACCCCGCCTTGCTTCCCAAATATGGCGGAAAGGGAATGTATGGACAGCATGTGCATGCTGCCGTAAAGGAAAACAACGAACAAGAAACAGGCATTACCATACATTATGTAAACGAACATTATGATGAAGGTGCCATTATTTTCCAAGCCACTACGCCTTTAGAGCAATCGGATACCATAGATGATATCGCCAAAAAGGTCCATACTTTGGAATATGCCCACTATCCAGAAGTCATCAAAAAACTGCTTTTCAAAGAAAATGGCTAAAAAACCAAAGTTCTACACCGTTTGGAAAGGCAAAAAACCAGGCATCTATGAATCCTGGGCAGATTGCAAAGCACAAATCACCGGATTTAAAGGCGCCCAATACAAAGCCTTTTCCACTTTCGCGGAGGCAAAGAAAGCTTTTCGGGGAAAATACGACGATTACAAAGGCAAAAGCACTCCAAAGAAAGCATTGAGTGCTGAAGAAATCAAACGAATTGGGAAACCCAACATGCATTCCATAGCGGTGGATGCCGCTTCAAGCGGGAATCCAGGAAAAATGGAATACCGAGGAGTGGATACCCAATCCAAAAAAGTACTCTTTAAACAAGGTCCTTTTGAAAAAGGCACTAGCAACGTAGGAGAGTTTTTGGGGATAGTTCACGGGTTGGCGTTCCTTCAAAAACAAAACAGCGACCGAATCTTATATTCAGATTCTAGAATTGCCATGGGTTGGGTAAAAAAAAAGAAGTGTGGTACCAAGTTGTCCAAGACCAAAGCCAATGCAGGGCTTTTTGAATTAATTGCTCGCGCAGAAGAATGGTTAAAGACCAATACATACACGACCCAAGTAGTGAAATGGGAAACCAAAGCGTGGGGAGAAATTCCTGCGGACTTTGGAAGAAAGTAAGTTGTCTCGTGAGGCAATCTGTACGTTTTTCAATTCCTTAACAAGGATGTTACAATTGAGTAAGGTAGCCGTATATTTGCAGCAAATTTTAAAAAATGTCCAAACTTTTGGCAGTCGGTTCGATTGCATTTGATGAAATCGAAACCCCTTTTGGAAAAACGGGTAAAATACTAGGTGGCGCTGCTACTTTTATTGGTTTGGCTGCGAGTCAATTCAAAATTGATATCGGTGTAGTTTCCGTTGTGGGCGAAGACATGCCCCAAGAATACCTTGATATTTTAAAAGATAGGGGCATTGATATTTCTGGAGTGGAAATCATCAAAGGGGGCAAAACCTTCTACTGGAAAGGCAAGTACCACAATGACTTGAATTCACGGGATACCTTAATTACCGAATTGAATACGTTGGGGGATTTTGACCCCGTCGTTCCGAATGGCTACAAAGATGCAGACATCGTAATGCTAGGGAATCTTCACCCAAACATTCAACTAAGTGTCATTGCCCAAATGGAAAAGAAACCAAAGCTCATCGTTTTGGACACCATGAACTTTTGGATGGACAATACTTGGGATGAATTGATGGAGGTTATTGGCAAGATCGATGTGATTACGATTAACGATGAAGAAGCGCGACAGCTAACCCAAGAGCATTCCTTGGTATCTGCCGCGGAAAAAATCCAAGAGATGGGACCACGATACGTGGTTATCAAAAAGGGAGAGCATGGGGCTTTGTTGTTTCATGAAGAAAAAGTGTTTTTTGCGCCAGCTTTGCCACTGCGTGAAGTATTTGACCCAACCGGGGCAGGCGACACCTTTGCAGGAGGTTTTGCAGGTTTCATAACCGAGGCAAGGAACATCTCTTTTGAGAGCATGAAGAACGGAATTATCCAAGGTTCCAATTTGGCTTCGTTTTGTGTGGAGCGTTTTGGAATAGAGCGAATGCTTTCCTTGGAGAAATCGGAAATTGACCAACGCTTGCATCAATTTAAAGAATTGACGCAGTTCAATATAGAATTAAGTTAAAGAATGCCCTGACACTGTTCGGGGCTTTTATTTTTTGGGTAATATGAGTGATGCAATTAAGCACGAATGCGGAATATCACTGATCCGTTTGCTTAAGCCTCTTGAATTTTACAAGAAAAAATACGGTACGGCTTTTTATGGGGTAAACAAAATGTACCTCATGATGGAAAAGCAACACAATCGGGGGCAAGATGGAGCCGGGTTTGCCAGTATCAAACTGGATATGCAGCCGGGTGAGCGCTACATGAGTCGGGTACGGTCGGCACAACAACAACCCATCCAAGACATTTTTGCACAAATCAACCATCGCATCAATAGCGTTCTGAGCGAAAATCCAGAAATGGAAAACGATATCGCGGAACAGAAACGAAGCATACCTTATATAGGAGAGCTGCTTTTGGGGCACGTGCGGTATGGAACTTTCGGAAAGAATAGTATCGAAAGTGTACACCCTTTTTTACGCCAGAACAACTGGATGCACCGTAATTTGATAGTGGCCGGTAATTTCAACATGACCAACGTTTCGGAATTGTTTGGCAATTTGGTGGAGTTGGGACAGCATCCTAAGGAAATGGCCGACACCATCACGGTAATGGAAAAAATTGGGCACTTTTTGGATGACGCCGTAGCCAAGATTTACAAAGACATCAAAAAGGAAGGTTTCAACAAACGCCAAGCCTCGCCAATCATAGCAGAACGCTTGAACATTGCCAAGATTCTTCGAAAATCTTCAAAAAATTGGGACGGCGGCTATGCGATGGCCGGACTTTTAGGACATGGGGATGCTTTTGTTTTTCGGGACCCTGCCGGAATTCGCCCAGCATATTACTACCAAGATGACGAAGTGGTAGTAGTTGCTTCGGAGCGGCCAGCGATTCAAACGGTGTTCAATGTACCTTACGAGTCCGTTCATGAATTGGACCCTGGCCATGCCATTATCATCAAAAAGCAAGGCTCGGTGCATGTAGACCCGATTTTGGAGCCCTTGGAAAGAAAAGCGTGCTCTTTTGAACGTATCTACTTTTCTAGGGGAAGTGACCAAGAAATCTATCAAGAACGGAAGATGTTGGGGAAGTTGGTCTTCCCCCAAATCTTGAAAGCGGTCAACGACGATTTGGTGAACACGGTTTTCTCCTATATTCCAAACACCGCGGAAACTTCTTTTTTCGGTATGGTGAAAGAAGCCCAAAACTACCTCAACCGGAAAAAGGAATCTCAGATTTTGGATTTGGGCACTGATATCACTCGAGAAAAGCTGAACGCCATTTTGGATGTACGTCCAAGAATCGAGAAAGTGGCCATCAAAGATGCGAAGCTGCGAACCTTTATTACCCAAGACAGCAGCCGTGATGATTTGGTCACCCACGTATATGACATTTCCTATGGTTCGGTAAAGAGCGGAGATAACTTGGTCATTATTGATGATAGTATTGTTCGAGGAACTACTCTCAAAAAAAGTATTCTCAAGATTTTGGATCGCCTGTCCCCAGGTAAAATAATCGTGGTTTCTTCGGCTCCCCAAATACGCTATCCGGATTGTTACGGTATCGATATGGCCAAATTGGAAGACTTTATTGCGTTCAAGGCGGCCTTGGCCTTGCACCAAGAACAGGGCACCATGCACATCGTTGATGAAATCTACGCGCTATGCAAGGAGCAGGAACACAAAAAAGCCAAGAAAGTGGTCAATCATGTCAAAAAGTTCTACGAACCTTTTTCGCCTGAAACCATCTCCGATAAGATTGCCGAGATTTTGAGTCCGGAAGGAATCCAAGCAGAAGTGAAAATTATTTACCAGACCATCGATAGTCTTCATGAAGCCTGTCCAAAAAACCTTGGTGATTGGTATTTCACCGGAGATTACCCGACCCCGGGGGGCAATCGAGTGGTGAACCGTGCATTCATGAATTTTTATGAAGGAAAAAACCAACGGGCCTATTAAGGGAATTCATTTTAAAATTCCGAGGTGTGCATTTCATCGATGAAATACGCTAATCATCGGGTTTTTCGTTAGTCGGGATGCATCAAACCTACTTTAGTAAGGCCATAGCATAAGTAGGTTAAGTTCATGGTAAGATTTGGGATTACAGCAAAATAAAAAAGGTGGAAGAGATTCCACCTTTT
>JBCBCH010000064.1:0-9493 GCA_038530835.1 Bacteroidota bacterium
TGGCGGGATTGGCCCAAACCTTTGCTGCTTTGAACTCTGTGGTCACTACCGGAATCCAAAAGGGGCCTATGAAATTGCACCTTTTAAATATTATCAATCAGCTTGGGGCCAATGACGACGAAAAAAAGCAACTCGTAGCCCATTTTGAGCAGCATACGGTGAGTGTTTCTGGAGTAAAAGCCGCTTTGGACAACCTGAGACAATCTTGATGAATCGGTTTTATAGCAACGGAAAACTCCTCATTACCGGCGAATATGCCGTGTTGGATGGGGCATTGGCCCTAGCAATTCCTACGCGCTACGGACAATCCCTCGAAATAACACCTTCGTCTGAAAACGTTTTGGCATGGAAAAGCTTGGATTATCAAGACCAGAATTGGTTTGAGGCGCGGTTCACCCTTTCTAGTTTTCAAGTTGTAAACACTACCAATCCAAGTGTGGCAGATACCCTGCAAGGGCTATTGAAAGCGGCCCGTGAGCAGAATCCAGATTTCCTTAGCGGAGAAGAGGGTTATATCGCCACCAGTACATTGTACTTTCCCAATAACTGGGGCCTGGGTTCTTCCTCGACCTTAATCAACAATTTGGCGCAATGGGCGAGGGTGGATGCTTATGCTTTGCTATGGAAAGCCTTCGGTGGGAGTGGATATGACATTGCTTGTGCACAGCACAACACCCCTATTTGTTATCGCAAAAAGCAGCCCAAGCCTGAGGTTTCCGAAGTGGATTTCACACCGAGCTTTGCAGACCGACTTTTCTTTGTTCACTTAAATCAGAAGCAGAACAGCAAAGCAGCTATTGCTAACTATTCCCAAAAAAAAATCGATAAGGAAAAGCTTATTGACTCTGTAAATGCAATAACAACGGGTTTATTGCATTCAGAAACGATAGAAACGTTTAGCGAATTGCTCGAATCCCATGAGAGATTACTCGCCGAAATTTTGGAAACCCCGACAGTGAAACAACGCTTGTTCCCAGATTACCCGTATACGCTTAAAAGTCTAGGCGCTTGGGGCGGGGATTTTATTCTTGCGGTCGGTAATGAAAACAGTAAAAATTATTTTCAAAAGAAAGGGTTTAGGATGGTGATTCCCTTTAAGGATATGATTCTAAATTCTCAATAACCGCAAACTCTTACATATACATAAAAAAAGCCCCTAAAAAGGGGCCTTTGTATTTTTTCAATTACGGCTTTCTAATAGAACGTAGCACGTTTGTCCTCAATTTCCGAGCTTTCTTTTAAGGCGTTGAATACATCACCATTCACGCGGCCTGCTGCACTGCTTTTTAAGTTATTTGCATACGTACTGAAGTTATCTACAGAAGGTGCGGCTTCTTTTTTAGTTACACGAACCATAAATACCCCTGATTCTCCCGAAATCAATGTAGAGGTATCGCCTTCGTTCATAGAGAAGGCATTCCCAACCACTAACGCCTCTCGACCTGCACCGGGTAAAGTGGGTGATTTACTGGTCAGCGCGGTGGCAGTGCTTACCGTAACATTGTTCGCTGAAGCAAAATCTTCAAGAGACTTCCCTGTATTGGCTGAAATGATTTGAGCTGCTTTTCTTTCCTTGCGAATCTTGGGCAAGGCAGTCGCAGAAGCATCTTCTGAAGCCATTAGCCCTTCTTCATACTTCTTGGTAAGTTGCACGATTACGTAACCGTTATTGGCATTGAATCGTTTGATGTCCCCATTCTTCGTATCATCATTGAATGCCCACTGTACAATTCCTCTTTGTGAAGACAGTCCAGGAAGGTTTTCATCCATCTCCTTGATTTTGTTCACAGGTCGAACGGTGTATTCGCTATCCGAAGCAATGGTTCCAAATTCTTGCTTGTCGGCATCCAATACGGCCATCTCAAATTTGGTCGCATCAGTAAACAAGGTGTTGATGGTTTCTTCGGAAGGTTCAATCTCGCGCGTCAAAGTTGCAATGCGATACAAGTCTTGCTTATCGTCAACTTTTATCACATGAAAACCAAATTGGGTTTCCACCAAACCAATTGCCCCTACTTCGTTTTGGAAACAGAAGTCGTTGAATTCGTCTGCCATAACACCTTCTTCAAAATAGCCAAGGTCACCACCTCTAGGGGCAGACGGGCCATCTGAGTTATCACGCGCCAAAGCTGTAAACTGGGCATCTTCTTCTTTGGCATCAGCCAAAAGCTCTTCAGCTCGCGCTTCGGCTTCTTCTTTGGTTCTGGTAATTTCTGGATTGGCTCTTTCAGCACCTGCATAGGTAATCAAGATGTGACTTGCTTTTACGCTGGCTTCATCCTTTTTCGCCATCAACTTTGATACTTTGAAAAATCCGTCTTCTTTGTATGGGCCGTAGATTTCTCCAACCCCTAGTGCAATGATCGTATCTGTGGCCACACCCTGTAATTCTCTTTTGGGTTTAAAGATGGTATCGTATTTGGTATCCGAATTTCGGTCCAAGAACGCAGCCATGTCCTCCGTACTTCTAAAACCAGGAATCGTATCGGTAGTATTGCTTTCTTCAACGTATTCCACACTATCGCTCAATAACTTGGTGATTTCATCTTCAACTGCTTTTTCATCACCAGCCGAAGCTGCCTCCTCAAAATATACGAAACGAATATCACGGGCTTTTTCCTGCTTGTAGTCCTCAGGATGCTCTTTTACATACGCTTCAATCTCTTCTTTGGTCACTTGGATAGTGCTGTCGGCAATTGAGGTGAAGGGTACACGCACGTATTGAATGTCCACCTTATCGTTGGTCATTTTATAATCGTGCTCTCCTTCAATCAAAGTAGCTCCCACGCCAGCCTTGATCAAGTTGAAATAGATCTGTTCTTTAGCAGATTGAATGATGCTCTTTTCAATCAACAACCAATCATCATAACGCAAAGGGTCAGTTTCCCTCCAGTCGCCAATGGTTGCTTTAAAAACTTCTTCATTGAAAACACCATTCTCATCTAAAAAGTCAGGAATTTGAGCGTAGCCGGATGTCTTCACAAACTCGACGATTTGGTCAGCTTCTACTTCAATCCCCAAATCCTCGATTTGTTGTTCCAGAATCGTTTTACGAATCTGTTGGTCGTATACCGTATTGACCAGTTGTGTGGAAGACAAGCTTGGTCCGTAGCGTCTTGAAGCGTTTTCGACCTCTCTTCGGAACTCGTCGATTGAAATGCTTTCTCCATTCACTTCCGCAACCGCGGAACCTACTTTGGCGCCGCCAAAATCATTGCTTGTAAAAACTCCTGATATTACAAAGGCGAACAAGGCCAATCCTATGATAAGAATCAAAACCGTGGTTCGCTTCCTAATATTCTCTAATACTGCCATTTCCCAGCTTGTTTTGTGTATTTCAGTGGGCGAAAATACCATTTTCTTTCCAAATAGGAAAGCTGAAAAAGGCTAGGAAACCGTTAATCTTCAGGGAAAACCTGAAGGTTCACCAAATCGATTTTGGTATTGGATACTTCCAAGATTCGAAATACGAAATTATCAATCTTGATTTCGGAATCTTTTTCGGGAATTTCGGCTGTTCCGTTCATGATGAGTCCTCCCAAAGTTTCGTATTCATCACTTTCGGGAAGTTCCAGCTTGTACTGCTCGTTGAGATAGTCCACCTCTAGACGGGCGCTGAATTTGTAAACATTTTCACTGAGCTGTTCTTCAAAGTGGTCTGTGGAATCGTGTTCGTCTTCAATTTCCCCAAAAAGTTCCTCAATAATATCCTCAACCGTCATAATACCCGAGGTTCCGCCGTACTCATCCAAAACCACAGCCATACTTTTTCGTTTTTTGGTCAAAACGTTCAGAATATCTTGAATCAACATGGTTTCGGGAACAAACTCTACAGGCAGCAAGATGCTTTGTATGGTTTCGGGACGTTTGAACAGTTCATACGAATGCACATAGCCGATAATTTCATCCACACTTTCTTTAAACACCAAAATCTTGGTGTAGCCCGTTTCGGTGAACAATTTCGTAAGGTTTTTAGGGGTTTCTTCTAGGTCAACCGCGGTGATTTCGGTTCGCGGCACCATCACCTCTCTGGCTTTTACGGTGGAAAACTCCAAGGCGTTTTGAAAAATCTGAATCTCGGAATCCACTTCATCCGCTTCTTCAACCGTTTCCATTTGCTCCGTAATGTAATCGCCCAATTCCAACTTAGTGAAGGAAAGCTGCACCTCATCTCCCTTGGTCTTGAAGAAGGTCTTCAAGATAAAATCCGAAATCTTTAAAACGAACCATGAGACAAACGAGAACAACAGATAAAAAATGTAAGCAGGAATCGCCAAAACCTTGAGCAAGGTATTCGCATAGATTTGAAAGAACACCTTTGGCAAAAATTCGGCCGTCACCAAAATCACTAAAGTGGAAATGATGGTTTGGGAAAGGAGTCGAAAGTCCGTTAAAAGAGTGTTTAAAAACTCGTACGGAAGGGGCAGCAAACTTTGAAACCATTCCATCAACACATCGCCCATGTAAAACCCGTAAATCACTAACGCCACATTATTACCAATCAACATGGTGGCAATGAACCGTGAAGGCTTTTCCGTAAGACGACCAAGTACTTTGGCCAAAAGGCCTTCTTGCATCTTTTCGAGCTCGATATGCACTTTGTTGGCCGATACAAAAGCAATCTCCATTCCGGAAAAAAAAGCGGAAAACAATAGGGCCAAGCCGATAATCAAAAAGGAAAGTTCCAAGCTGTTTACTTTTGGTTGTCCTTACGCTCTTGAAATTTTTTGTAGTAATGTCTCCTAAACAAAAACATCGCCAAGGTTATCACCGCCAAAAAGACGAAGATATATGCTTTGTTTCGGTCAACGCCCCATAAATTGAAGGCCATAAAGGCCGAAAGCACGGATATGATAAGGTTGAGATAGATGGTGTATTTGAGGTATTTCTCCATGGTCAATCTTCTTTTATGGTCATAAGACCGTAGGTTTTGTGTGCATTGAAAAAACTGAAATCCCGATTGAAATCCATGCCTTCCCCATCCATGATAGTGCCATCACTTGGATTGGTATAGGTAAAGGTTTCTTCGGTGAAAATCCAGTTGTTGGAACGGTCAAAATACAGCTGTGGGGTTTCCAGTTTTTTGCCATCATGGGCCAAAATGACCACATTGCCTTGCAAATCAATCAGATTGGTTTGTGAATAGACAATGGCATAATCGGCGGTAATGACGCTTTTTTGGTTCTTTTCGTCAAAAAAATCCACTTGAATTCCTTTGGGGAAGGTTTTGTAGCGAAAGGATTGGTTATCAAAGTCCTCATAATAAGGACTCGTGAGAATTGCAATCACCTTGGAATTGGATTCATCTTCGGTTCCCATTTCCTCTGGTGTCTCCGTATACAGCAACTTGAAGTTCTCAGCTACCCCTTGCGGAAAGATGGGTTTGATGGCTTCTTCGCCTACCCTTTCGTATTGGTCTTTACAGGACCAAAAAAGCAATGCCACGACAAACGTCGTGGCAAAAATGCTTATGTTATGTTTTGTGATACGTTTCACCTTATAGGCTCGGCACCTTAACGCTACCGCCTACCCAACAACTGAAACTTACTGTTTTACCGGCCATACCAGAGCTGAAAATCATCTCTTTGGTCGGCGCTTTTGCAGCGTAACTCGCAGCAGACTTGTTGGCTCTTCCACTTAGGGATGGGTCAACTCTACCCGCCTTACGCGCCATGTCGGCAGCTTTCCAATAAATTGCACGTTTTTCAAATGGTGTAGTTCCACAAGCATTCGCGCTACCAGCGTAAAGGTTTGCAATCAACAAGTATGCTTTTCCGTTGGAAGGATTCGCGTTGATGGCCTTTTGTGCGTAGTTTCTAGCTTGCGACTTGCTAGAACGTCTAACGATGGTGGCAATCTTATATAGAATATTGGACTTTCTATAGGTGTCCGACTCCAATTCAACTGCCTTGTTAAAATCAGCAATGGCACCTTTTTGGTCTCCATTTTTTGATTTCAGCGTTCCCAAGTATACATACACATCTGCAGAAGGGTCTAACCCCGCTTGAATTTCCACCATTTGCGCAAACAAAGGCTCGTCAGTACATTCTTTGGAGAACATTCTACCCACTGCACGCTTCACCCATTCCACATCACCCTTTTTGGCATCAAGGTTTTTCTCGTATAAAGGAACCAAGTTACCGCAATCGGCAAGGGCTCCAAGCTTCGCATCGATACTAGTACCAATTTTACCGTAAGACTGCGAGTTGGTTGTAGCCGCTTTCAATTGTCTCTTTTCCTTTTTGGTGATACTACCAATAGAATCTTTTGGAAGCAACTTGGTGATCAAACCAGTCAGCTTCTTGTTTTCCTCGTCTACTTTCTCTGTCACATCATCATACACATCAAAAACCTCTTGCAAATCTTTTTTACCCGCGTTGTGCATGTCCACTAAGGTGGAAAAATACAGATAAAGCGCTTTTGGGTTTTTGAAATTCTTACGGTCTTCTTCAAAAGCCTCACCCAACATTTTGTACAATTCGTCATCCGAAGCCATTTTGTTGTCGAACATCAATAATGACTTTTTGGTATTGACCACACCTTTGGGATACTTGGCAGCAAAGTATTTGGAACTATTGTCATACAGCTCCATTAAATCTTGGATAAAACCATCTTTGTCGGCACCTGAGGAATTTTTGATTTTGTGTTTCAAAATTTTCTCGCCATAAGAAAAGTTGGCTTTGTTGATATCCGGGCAACTTTCATAAACCATTTTCCATGGCTCGTACGCGGCATCATAATTTTTTACTTTCGCATGCTCAGCATAAATAGAGAGATTGGTCATGCACTCCGGATTTTGTGCCTGAGCTATACTTAATCCCATCGACATTATACCCGCAATCATCGTTAAGTAGAGTTTCTTCTTCATCTTACTAATTTTAAAGTGGTTAATGTACTAATTTTTTTGATTAATTTATTCTTCTTTTCTCGAACCATCTGGCGTTCAACGACAATCCAATACTTATATTCAAGTAACTTTCTTCAATTAAAGACTGATCCGTAGTACCTCTTCTGCCTAGCTCAAATCCCAAATTCAAATTGGAGAATGAGTTGGGCAACGGTAAACCAAGGCCAAAATTTATGCCAAAATTGTTTATCTCCTTATTGTTAACCACCAATCCCGTCTTATCATACCTCAATCCAGCGCGGTAGGTAATCCTTTTAAGGTAAGAAGACAATGGGGTATAATCGGGTACCCAATACCCCCCAAAAGCGATGGTGCTGGCGTCTTGGTATTCCACATTGGTTTGTCCTAAAAAGACATTCTGAAAATCACTGAATTGTTGCATGCTGTACTCGGCACCCAATAACCAGTTTCTATCTTGTCCAAAGCCCAAGCCCAAAGTATAGCGCGTTGGTACTTTTATTTCGGTATTGCGAAGGTTTACTTCATCCAAGTTGACATCAATAGTTTCAATTTCCCTTTGGTTGGCCAGCAGAAAAGACCCCAAGCGTTCTGAATTCTTCGAAACCAGATTCGCTTGCGTATTGATCAACAAAGAACTGTATATGGTGTATTTGTCTTTGATTTTCGGCGTGTAGTTCAAGGCGTAGTTTACATCAAAACCACTAACGCGCGATTCGCGACGGTCAAGGGTTCCGAATTGCACATCTTCCACGCTTTGAACCCTTTCATAGGTCAACGTACCAAAGTTGTATCGGCCCGTCACCCCGATACTCAGATTTTTGATGGGTTCCCAACCTATTGAAACAAAAACGCTATTCAAACCCCCTTCGCCATTAAAGGCATTGGTAATGGTCTGTCCTTCACTGTTTGTTGTTTCAGACAATAAGTCGTACCCCACCGAACTTACGGGTAATAATCCAAAACCGACCCCCATGTTTCGGGCAACCGGAAAACCAATCGCCAAATAGTCCAGAGTCGTTACAGAGGTGCGTTGTTCTTCGGTAAAATCTTTAAGGCGATATTCGGTATGTCCCACCGCTGCGCTGTAAGTGGTCAAACGTAATTTGGAAAAAGCCGCAGGGTTGCGAAGATTGAGGTGAATACTGTCACCAAGCATGCTAATGCCTCCCATGGAACGATTATCTACCGTACCTCTACCTCTAAGGTCACCAATTCCGAAAGTTGAATAAGGGGAGATTGTTCCGTTTTGTGCAAAAATACTGTGTGCCGCGAAGCAGAACAGCGCGATCAAAAATTTCTTAACCATCTAGCTTTTGTTGTATTCCAACAGGTAATTGAGTCCTTCTACGAGAAATTTCGAGTTCGCAAATATGGAATTTTTTAATCGTTTGACAAAAAATTGCGAGTCGCCGCCTGTTAAAATAACTGTTAAATCTTGAAAACGAGCATGATACTGTGAAATCACGCCATCCAACTCCAAGGTCAAACCGTTGATGACGCCACTGTGCATGCTGTTGGTGGTGGAATTTCCGACAAAATCCAAAAGGTCTTTGGGCTCTAGTAGGGGCAATTTGTCCGTTTGCTGGTGCATCGCCCTGTAACGCATGTTGAGCCCTGGGGAAATGGCACCTCCACGATATTCCCCCGCATCATTCACAAAATCGTAGGTGACGCAAGTACCCATATCAATTACCAATACATTTTTTCTGGGATACTGGTAAAAGGCAGATGTGGCCAAGGCAATGCGGTCCATGCCCAAAGTGGAAGGGGAAGCGTAGCTGTTTTTAAAGGGCACTTTCGACGCATGAGACAGCACATGCACCTTACAAAATAGGGCCATGATTTCCTTCTCCTTATTTTCCAGAGGGCCTACGGCAGAAATAATAGCCCTGTCCAGTTTAGGGTAGGCCTCAAACAGCTGTTTGATTTGGGTCACGAAGATGGAGGACTCGGAAGTATCGAAGTACACCAATTGACGGTTGTCAAAAATGGCGTACTTGGTAAAGGAGTTTCCGATGTCAATCACAAGGTTCACGGGGCAAAGGTCGCGATTTCTTAAAAACCCCTCCTTTTTTCTGGAATTTGTTTGTATATCCTATTTTTGAAATTATATTTGCACCCGCCTACGCAAAACCTAGCGGTGTTGCTGCGGCGGGCGAGCCCGGAAAGGGCTTGTGAGTTGTAAAACTCGGTACCTTAGCTCAGTTGGTAGAGCAACGGACTGAAAATCCGTGTGTCCCTGGTTCGATTCCTGGAGGTACCACGAGCCACGCGAGTGGTAGCTACGGAAAAGCGTTCAATGTGTTGGACGCTTTTTTTGTGCGCCAGCACAACGAATCGAAGTTTATGCTGAGCAAAAATCAAACGATTTTTGACGAAGTGATATCCTGGAGGTACCACGTTAAGCACAAAACCCACTCAGTTGAGTGGGTTTTTTTATGGAAACAAGCGAAAAAATTTGCTTTTGAGGTGTGTTGTCTAATCCGATTGCCTTAACACCACAGCAATATCCCTTAGCGCAGCCACCACGTTTTGAACTTCTTCTTGTTCGTCTAAAATTCCTTGACCAAGGCATCGAAATGCTGTTTTACCTTGAGGAAGACGCTTTTGAGCGTAAAGAAGTTC
>JBCBCH010000065.1:0-9439 GCA_038530835.1 Bacteroidota bacterium
GCTTGCTCCTTGTATTCCCAACTTCTCCAGAGGAGACTTGAACAACTCTCTGGAGAAATCACAGAATACCATGTATTTTCCAGCATCAAGACCTTATCGCCAACACCAATACCCAATGCACCACCTGAGGCACCTTCGCCAATAATGATTACTATAATCGGTACTTTGAGGCGGGTCATCTCCAAAATATTACGGGCAATGGCTTCACCTTGTCCCCTTTCTTCTGCTTCAATACCAGGAAAAGCTCCTGGGGTATCCACAAAACACACCACGGGCACTCCGAATTTTTCCGCAGACTTCATCAAACGCAATGCCTTGCGATAGCCTTCGGGGTTGGCCATTCCAAAGTTTCGGTATTGTCGGGTTTTGGTATTGTACCCTTTTTGCTGCCCAACGAACATATAGCTCTGGTCGCCAATTTTGCCCAAACCGCCTATCATCGCTTTGTCATCCCGTACATTGCGGTCCCCATGCAGTTCCAAAAAAGTATCCCCACAAATGGCATTGATATAATCCATGGTATAGGGACGGTTGGGATGCCTTGAGAGTTGTACTCGTTGCCAAGCCGTTAGGTTTTTATAGATACTTTTTCGGGTTTCTTCTAGTTTTTTCTCGATTTGAAGACAGGTTTCGGTGACATCTACATCACTTTCTTCACCAATGACCATGCACTTTTGCAGTTGGTCTTCAAGTTCTTTTATAGGGAGTTCAAAATCCAAATATTCCATGAAGGGAGTGTTCTTACATTCTCGTGGCGCAAATATAAAACATTACGCGTGATTGCCTTGGTGTTGAAAGTCCGTAGGTTAGCGTTTTGCCTTCACTAGGAGGTATGCCGCAAAGATGCCGAAAATCATGTTTGGAATGACCACCGCAAGCAAGGGCGAAAAGCCAGATTGTTCTGCCAGCGTACCAAACACTTTATCGAAAAATATATAAACGAACGCGACGCCAATACCAAAGGCCAGATTCAGCCCCATTCCTCCTCTTCTTTTTACGGAAGATACTGCCACGGCGATAATGGTAAGGATAAAGGCTGCAATAGGCAATGCCCAACGTTTGTATTTCACCAAAATATAGGCATTGACGTTGGAAGCACCCTTTTTCTTTTGGTCTTCGATGAATTCGTTCAGTTCGAAAAGGTTCTTGGTCTCCGCGACGTAGGAAACGGGGGTCAAATCATCCAACTTGAACGCAAACAGCGTATCAAGTCGTCGCTTGGTTTCCATAATTTCAACACTATCGCGAAGTTTTCGTTTCACGTAATTGGTCAACCTATAGGTACTATCCTTTTCCAGATAGCGGATGTTACTAGCAGAAATTTTGTAGTTCAACTTCTGAATGGAATCGAAGTATTCGTAGGTAAAGTTGTACCCAATTTTCCGATTGGGGTCAAAACTACTTACATATAGATAATTACTTCCATCGAGTTGATTGAAAATGTTGTTGGTTACCCTATCCTGGCGGCCTCTTTTAAAGTATTTATATTCAAACTCATTGAATCCGATACTTGCGTGAGGCACAATGAACATCCCCATCAAAAAGATAAGGATAGCCACCAAGGTTGCTCCGATAAAATAGGGACGCAAAAACCGGTTGAATGATACCCCAGAACTTAAAATGGCCACAATTTCTGTGTTGGAAGCCAGTTTTGAGGTAAAGAAAATGATACTCAGAAACAAAAAGATGGGCAACAACAGATTTCCAATAACCAAAGTGAAATTCCCGTAGAAAATAATGACTTCCCGTAGCGGTGCCTCATTGTCGATGATCTTTCCGATTTTTTCCGCGAGGTTGGCCATAATCCCAATAGGAACGAACAGCATCAGCATCCCCAAAAAGGTCACCAAGTAGCGCTTTAGAATGTATCGGTCAATTATTGTTAACATTACAATCGTTTTGACATTTGGCCCACCATGCTATTTTTCCACTCGGCAAAATCTCCTACCAAAATATGCTCTCTAGCGGTTCGCACCAGCCAAAGATAAAAGCCTAGATTATGAATGGTCGCAATTTGTTTTCCCAAAAATTCATTGGCCGCGAACAAATGCCTCAAATAGGCTTTTGAATATTCTTCATCTACGAAAGTATGGCCCATAGGGTCAATGGGGGAAAAATCGTTTTCCCATTTTTTGTTTTTGATGTTGATGGTCCCCTCGGAGGTAAACAACATCCCATTTCTTGCATTTCGGGTAGGCATCACGCAATCAAACATATCCACACCCAAAGCAATGTTTTCCAGAATATTGATAGGTGTCCCAACCCCCATTAAATAACGAGGTTTGTCTTCGGGCAGTATATCACATACCACCTCGCTCATTGCATACATTTCTTCAGCGGGTTCTCCTACGGATAGCCCTCCAATGGCATTGCCTGCCGCACCTACAGAAGCGATATATTCAGCGGACTGTTTCCGCAAATCTGTATAAGTTGACCCTTGAACAATGGGAAATAGGGTTTGCTCATACCCATATTTTGAGGGAGTATTGTTAAAATGTTCAATGCATCTGTCCAGCCAGCGATGGGTCATATGCATGGACTTTTTAGCGTAGTCATATTCACAGGGATAGGGTGTACATTCGTCAAAAGCCATAATAATGTCAGCACCGATGGTCCGTTGAATGTCCATGGCCCGTTCAGGTGAAAAGAAGTGCTTGCTCCCATCAATATGGGATTTGAAGGTCACGCCTTCTTCGGTAATCTTGCGGTTATCCGACAAGGAATACACCTGATAACCCCCACTATCCGTAAGAATATTACGGTCCCATCCCATAAAAGCATGCAGTCCACCCGCTTGTTCCAAAATTTCCATTCCGGGACGCAGGTACAGATGATAGGTATTTCCAAGGATGATGTCCGGGTCGATATCCTGTTTTAGTTCTCGCTGATGAACGCCTTTTACGGTTCCAGCGGTGCCCACAGGCATGAAAATTGGGGTTTGAATCGTCCCATGGTCCGTTTCGAGCGTTCCAGCCCGAGCTTTACTGCCCGTATCCTTTTGGTGAAGTGTAAATTCCAATCCTGAAAATAAAACCACAAATATAAATAACTCCGCTCCACTAACGCAGGTTTAACGCTGATTTGGGAATGCTCGAAAAGCATTTCGGAAAATAATAGTCTACTACTTGTTTTGCCCGTGGATAGCGGTTACATTTGAGTATATAAATTAAATATCATGCCAAATTACGAAGCACTCGAAGAACTTGTAGTTCAAGTGAGAAGGGATATCCTTAGAATGGTACACAAAGTAAGCTCAGGACACCCCGGAGGTTCCTTGGGCTGCACGGAATTTTTCGTCTCGCTGTACAACGAGATCATGGAGCTGAAAGATGGTTTTGATATGGACGGTGTGGGAGAAGATGTTTTCTTTCTGTCCAATGGCCACATTTCGCCCGTTTTTTACAGTGTACTGGCACGAAAAGGATACTTCCCTTTAGATGAGCTCAACACCTTTCGATTGATTGATTCCCGATTACAAGGACACCCTACAACCCACGAGGGTCTTCCCGGGGTTCGGGTCGCTTCAGGTTCTTTGGGGCAAGGTATGTCCGTTGCCATTGGAGCCGCTTTGGCCAAAAAATTGAACAATGATGACCATCTCGTATTCAGCTTGCACGGCGACGGAGAACTGCAAGAGGGACAAAACTGGGAGGCTATCATGTATGCTGCAGGAAACAAAGTGGACAACCTTATTTCAACGATTGACAGAAATGGGCAACAAATTGATGGTGGTACTGAGGATGTGCTTCCTTTGGGTGATGTAGCCGAGAAGTTCCGAGTGTTTGGATGGGATGTTTTGGAAATCGAAAACGGAAACGATTTGAAGCAAGTTGTCGAAGGGCTGCAAGAAGCCAAAAGTCGCACAGGAAAAGGCAAACCCGTTTGTATTGTAATGACTACCGAAATGGGAAATGGGGTGGACTTCATGATGCATACCCATGCTTGGCACGGAAAAGCTCCTAGCGATGAACAATTGGAAACCGCCTTAGCACAAAACCCAGAAACTTTAGGAGACTACTAGATGGACCATTGCCGACTTTTCAAAGGGATTTTTCTGAGTTTCTTCTGTTTCACCATTTGCTCACAAGCGCAAGAGGTAGAGTACAATTTAGACTATACTGCAACGTACTTGGTACCCAAATCAAAAGATACGGTTCAAATTAGCGTAGGCGATAACGGAAAATTCCTGTATTCCAAATCCAAATTGGTCGCCAAAAGCTTGAAAAGTGTAACCCAACGCTTTCAACCCAAAACCCAGGATGAAAATACAGAAGTAGGCTTGATGATGAACCTGGAAACCCTGTTCATGCTCATGCAAATGAACGTGGGTGACAATACCGTTATTGGCCATGTTAACCTGGCACCTTTTATGAATCGGGGAAAAACCATTGATTCAACTACTACCAAAACCTTGAAGGCTACCAAAACTGACCGCTCCATTCGAATGGGTCTCGCAGAGGTTCCTTTGTACGCAGTAGCACCAGACCATAAACCCGATGACATTTTGTATTTGGGCTTCGACCCAGGGTATCCGCTAGACTACAATACTTTTTTTCCTTCCATTTTAAGTGCTGCGGCAGGAGAAATAATGGAGTTGGATATTCCTTCTGGAATGGTAGTGTACGCCGAGACCAAAACCGGAGAAGTCCTATTGGAACTTATCCACATAGAAAAAAACAAACGAAAAGCTTCTGCGAATCTTAACCTGTTTGCAGATTAAATAGATAAAGAAAACATCATGAAGTATACAGACCAAGGCAAAAAAGATACACGAAGCGGATTTGGGGCAGGCATGACCGAACTTGGAAGAACCAATCCAAATGTGGTTGCGCTTTGCGCTGATTTAGTGGGTTCCCTAAAAATCGAAACGTTTATCGCCGAAAACCCAGAGCGTTTTTATCAGGTAGGTATTGCCGAGGCCAACATGATGGGAATTGCTGCCGGGCTTACCATTGGGGGCAAGATTCCATTTGCGTCAACCTTTGCCAACTTTGCCACGGGTCGTGTGTATGACCAGATTCGTCAATCCATCGCATATTCTGATAAAAACGTAAAAATCTGCGCTTCACATGCTGGACTTACTCTAGGGGAAGATGGAGCTACTCACCAAATCCTGGAAGATATTGGTCTGATGAAAATGCTCCCTGGCATGACGGTAATCAATCCGTGCGATTTCAACCAAACGAAAGCTGCCACCATGGCCATAGCCGAACACCACGGTCCAGTGTATCTTCGTTTCGGCCGACCTAAAGTGCCCAACTTTACCCCGGAAGACCAAACCTTCGAAATCGGAAAGGCATTGACCTTGCAAGAAGGTTCTGAAGTTACCATCATAGCCACGGGGCATTTGGTTTGGCAATCTTTGTTAGCAGCAGAGAACTTGGAAAACCAAGGGATTTCCGTAGAGGTAATCAACATCCACACTATAAAACCATTGGATGATCAGGCCATTTTGAACTCCGTTAAAAAAACAGGCTGCGTGGTCACTGCTGAAGAGCACAACTACCTTGGCGGTCTTGGCGAAAGTGTTGCGCGAGTCCTTGCAACCCACCATCCCACACCTCAAGAATTCATAGCCACACAAGACACTTTTGGTGAAAGTGGCACCCCTGAGCAACTCATGGAAAAGTATGGATTAAACAATAAAGCGATAGAAGAAGCCGTTCTAAAAGTGCTAAGACGAAAGTGATTTTGGCAACATTTTTGCCATCATCAATCAATTAAAACGAAACACTTATGAAACAAACTCTTCTAATGGGCGTGCTCGCCCTATTCTCAACTGTAGCATTTGCACAAAGTGGAACTGGATTTGGAATCAAAGCCGGTTTGAGCTATAACAAAAACGGTGATTTAATTAGCGCCGTTGGAGATGCCGGGGAAAACATCGTTGATGGCGGCGAAGGAAAAGCTGGCTACCATGTGGGCTTTTGGGGAAAGCTTGACTTTCCGAAAATTTACTTAAGACCCGAACTGGTATACACCCGAACGAAAAGTACCTATTCCGTAGATGGAAGTACTAGTGATTATGACATTTCCAAGCTGGATTTACCTGTGCTTTTGGGTTATAAAATCATAGGACCCTTGCATATTTTTGCCGGCCCTGCATTTCAATATACACTCAGCAACGATTTAGACGGCCTGAATGTGGAAGATGTGGAAAATGATTTTACCGTAGGTCTAAACATTGGTGCTGGAGTCAATCTTGGAAAATTAGGTTTGGATGTTCGCTATGAACGTGGCTTTTCAGAAAATGAAGCAGAGTTCATTGGCAACAATGTTACGGATATTTCCGGTCGTGTGGATTCAAGACCCTCTCAAGTAATTTTCAGTTTATCCCTGAAGTTGTAACAGAGAAGACCGTTAAAAAAACAACGCCCGTAAAAACGGGCGTTTTTTGTTTCTAGTTGTCTGGGTCCAAATAATCCGGTGTTCCGTCGTTATCACTATCCGGATACGGTATAATTATGTTTCCATCCTCATCAGAGATTTCATCTCGGGTAGGTATCCCATCTTGATCATCATCGGCGTCCCTGAAATTCGGTAGAATAATCCCGGTAAGCAGTTCGGAATCCAAATCGGTATTATCATTGAGAAGGCTTCCATTCCCATCAACATCCTCCAAAATAGAAGGAATGCCATCATTGTCCCGGTCTGTGTCTTCCACAAAAAGCCCAATATCCAATTTGAACAAGAGCGGAGAATAGGCGGGAATTGTTCCTGAAGGACCTCCTCCTGCAAAGTAGCCCATGGCGGAAGGGAAAATCACCATACCGATTCCTCTATCGGTGATATCAACCGTACCATCTGGATTGTCAACAATGCCATCCGAAGACCCTGCTACAATTTCGGAAGCCCCTTCGGCAAAACCTCTTACCGTGAAAGGAAGCTCCAGCCATGTAAAGTTCTGATTTTCATCAAAAGAAGTGCCATCCAACAATTGTCCCTCATATTTTAAGAAGGTCGAATCTGCTACCGTAGGTTTTGGACCGTCAGGTAGGCGTTCCCTTACGCGAAGTATGTAATACGCATGCTCAACCGTTTCGTCACCATCCAATCCCAAATCATCTGAGTTCAAGTCGATGGTAAGGCGTTCCATTTGTTGGCTCAAAGGTGTTTTATCTGCGTTATCACCGTCAATGGTATCTATGTCGATGACAAAATCAAAATCAGCGGGTGGCGCTGCAAACTCCTCATAGTTGTAAAAATGGGTATCCAAAAACGCCTCAATTTCAGCGTTGTCTTCAGCGATTACTTCAGATAATTCCAAGGGTGGGTCAGTTTCGGTAGTACCATCATCATCGTTGTTGCATGCTGTGAAAACCAAACTAAAAATTACGCCTAACAGAATCCTATTCTTCATCAAATCATTTTTAGCCCTGCAAGATACAATTTTCCCCTATTTTTGGTCTTTCCTTAACAAAGATTTCGGCTTCTATGCGTGTGGATAAGTTTTTGTGGTGCACTCGTTATTTCAAAACCAGAAATATTGCCACGACAGCTGTAAAAAAAGGGCATATTCGTGTCAACGACGCGGTGGTGAAGCCTTCACGTGAAGTCTATCCCATGGATAAAGTGGTTGTACGAAAAAACCAAATTGACCACAGTTTGGTGGTCCTGGACATTCCAGAGAGCCGTGTTGGCGCCAAACTTGTGGATATCTACCGAAAGGATACCACCCCTAAAGAAGCTTTCGCCCATCAAGAACTGGTTAAACAAGCTCAGGAACACTATCGTAAAAAGGGATTGGGACGTCCTACCAAAAAAGACCGACGGGATATTGAGGATTATCTGGATGATACCGAAGAAGATGTTTTGTAGTTTTACCTTTGAATTGACAAGCCATGGAGAACCGTATTCTGACCCGCAAACAAATCGAACATAAAATAGAACGCATTGCCTATCAAATTTATGAGGCAAATGTGAACGAACAACAGATTATTGTAGCTGGGATTGATGGCGGAGGTCTTAATTTTGCCAAAAAAATCGTTAAGGTATTGACCCGTATCACCGAAGCAGAAATAACCCTTTGCAAGGTATTCATGGACAAGCAAAATCCGCTGGAAAGTGGCGTCAAAACATCAATTGGCGAGAATCAATACGCCAACAAATCAATTGTTTTGGTGGATGATGTACTCAACTCAGGGAGCACCCTGATTTATGGCGTGTACCACTTTTTAAAAACGCCCATCACACAACTGAAAACCGCGGTTTTGGTAAACCGAAACCACAAAAAATATCCCGTAAAGGCGGATTATAAGGGTATTTCTCTATCCACTTCGATGCAAGAGCACGTTCGCGTGACCTTTGATACCAAAACGTATGGGGTCTATTTGGATTGAGTTTCAAGAATTTCCTCGACAATTTCTTCAACACTTTTCCCATCACAAACAATCGTATGGGTTGCTTTGGAATAGTATTGTCTGCGTTCAAATAGGTGTTTCCCGATAAACTCAGGTAAGTCTTCTTCATTTAGATGTTGCACCAACGGTCGCGATGATTTTTTATGGAGTAACCTCTCAACAAGACTATTTATGGAAAGTTGTAGGTATATGGACTGTGTTGCTTTTTCTAAAATCAAATCCATGTTGTTGCCATAACAGGGCGTACCCCCACCAAGAGCGAGAACATAGCCTTCTTCCTCTTCCAAAACCGCCTTCAAAGCATAATGCTCTTCTTTTCTAAAAAAAATTTCGCCTTTTTCTTCAAAAAGTTCAGGTATCGTTTGCTGGGTTCTGGTTTCGATTACGGTATCCAAGTCCATGAAAGGTAAATTCAACCTTGATGCCAGCTGCTTCCCTACAGTAGATTTTCCGCTGGCCATATACCCCAACAACACTATTTTCATTTCAGACTGTCCTATGATTTATAAAGTTTCAAAAATATCATTATTTCGGCTTGTCAAATAAATTTTAGAAGTTATATTTGCACCCGCTTAGGCTGATAAGCGTTTTTTGGACCTGATAGCTCAGTTGGTAGAGCATCTCCCTTTTAAGGAGAGGGTCCTGGGTTCGAGCCCCAGTCAGGTCACTTCAGAAATCCTATTTTCTTAAAAGAGAATAGGATTTTTTTGTTGCCGTTAACTTACTACCTACAGTACTTCAATAGGGTCTTTATTCGACTCAAAGTTGAACTTTTTTTCTTTCCATAACCTTGATGTTTACCCCTTTTAATCACCTCGAAGCAAAAACCATGTCTCCTGTAGCTAATTTCCTATAATTCATTCCGGTTGGTATATTCCTACCCCCTGCCATCCGTTCTTTCTTAATTTGGATTAATGTCCGCCAACAATTTCGTAGATAAGTTTGAAGCTTATGAAAACCATTTGGGTCAAGAAGGGACAAATTCTACAACGGCAAGGTGATCGTGATACCAAAGTATATGTTGTTAGAAAAGGATTACTGCGTTGTAGAATTTGTCCCTTCTTGACCCAAATGGTTTT
>JBCBCH010000066.1:0-9413 GCA_038530835.1 Bacteroidota bacterium
CCAGGACAAAAGAATCGAATCAACTGCAAACCCTATAGAAAACTATACCTAACGGGAATTTCCCTCTACCAAGAATGCAATTCCCTCTGTCTTGCTGGAAGAGCGTTTTCATAGATACAAATCTTGGTTTCGTCCGTACATCCGCCATGCTGGTATATTTTTTTTCTCCTCAGGGAATGCCAAGGATAGTTTTGGCTCAAAAGTCAATTTGAATCGAATTTTTACACTCATGCCATTGTTGTTTTTCATAGCATCTTTAAAAGCGCAAACCGAAATAGCCCGCATGGACTATTCGGTCGTCTCGGATTTGGGCGGAAATACGGTTTCCGACCTTGATGCCAGTTTTAAACAGGAGCTTTGGAAAGGCAAGAATAATTTGGCTATCAAAGCAGCTTACCAAAATCGGGAATTCACTTTTTTTGATGGTTTGAATTTAAATTCCCTATCCAACCTCAACCGGATACATACTTTGGGATTATCCCTAAACTATGAACGGAACATAGGCTCCTCATACAAGGTCGAAGCAATATTGAACCCAGTTTTATCTACAACTTGGGGTCAGGCTTTGACTCGGGATGACTTTTATGGACTTTTTGAGACTACCCTATCCAAAACTTGGCAACAAACCGATAAAAACCAGACCCTTTCCCTTGGTGTTTTCCGAAGTGTAGTATTTGGAGAACCCCAAATACTCCCTAGCGCGTCTTTCACCATGACTTGGGGAACAGGGTGGTTTGTTACAGTGGGATTTCCGGAAAGTCTGTTTGGGTTGGCATGGAACGAAAGGAATAGTATGACTTTTCGCGGCGCTTTCGATGGAAGTTATAGCCACATTTCCAGCCCATGGTTTCAAAATGGACAAACCGTTGAAACCCCGTCCTTTTTGCTACTAAACGGAAAAGAGCTTGGATTGGAATACAAATACCGACTGCAACCGAATTTCACCACCACATTGGGTGTTGGTTATCAATTCGTAGATGAATTTGAAATTACCGATGCGGACGAAACAACTTTATATGATTTTGGAAGCGATAGCTCCCTTTACTTTTCAATTGGGATACAATACAATTTTAAATAGATAGCATGGATTTAACAACGAAACGCAACAATACAAATATCCTGTGGAGTCTTACAGTGGTGCTTTTAATGGTCTGCACCTCTTGTTCGGAGGATGATGGGGATGAAGAACTCGGAAACTGGGTAGACCGTTCCGTTTTGGATGGTACGCCCAGAAGTAGTGCAGCTGCTTTCAGTCTTGGAAGCAATGGATATATGGGTACTGGATATGACGGAGATGACTACCTAAGTGATTTTTGGGTATATGATATGGATGGCAATTTTTGGTCGCAAGCGGCTTCCTTTCCAGGAGTTCCAAGAAGTTCGGCTACCGCCTTTACCATCGGTGACGAAGGTTATGTAGGACTGGGATTTGATGGAGACAACGAACTTATTGATTTCTACAAATACAATCCCAGCTCCAATACATGGGTTCAAATTGCGGATTTTGAAGGAAACCCTAGACGTGGCGCAGTAGGCTTTGGTTCGCAAAGTTCCGGCTACGTGGGTACTGGTTTTGACGGTGACAACGATAGAAAAGATTTTTGGAAATACGACCCTGTTGCCGATGACTGGACCGAATTAGTTGGTTTTGGCGGGACAAAACGACGTGACGCTACAACCTTCAGCATTGGCAATACGGTCTATTTGGGAACAGGTGTATCCAACGGACAAAACCAAACAGATTTCTGGGCATTTGATATGGATTCAGACACCTGGACCGCTCTTTTGGATATTGATGACGACGACGATTATACCATCATCCGAAGCAATGCGGTAGGCTTTACCATGGCTGGCAAGGGTTACATTGCCACTGGGAATCGCGGTACAGGAGCATTGAGTTCTGTATGGGAATACAATCCTTCCACAGACCTTTGGGAAGAAAAAACAGCATACGAAGGGGTCGCTCGGGAAGGTGGCATCGGCTTTTATGATGGCACTCGAGCATTTTTGGCCCTAGGGAGAAGCGGTAGTCTGTACTTGGATGACAACCGAGAGTTCTTTCCTTTGGAAGAAGAAGATGAAGACGACTAGTTCTGATACGACTGAAAACCGTAAAAAGTCCAAGGCGATGGGTTCAGGCTTGATTTTGGTGCTAGGCATGCTCATCGCCGTTGGGGTTTTCACTTTTATGGTGTATGAAAAAAAGGAGGGTTCCCCAAAAAAGGATGGACTACGTCTGGTAGTAGAAAGAAATCCTGAAAATGAAGGATGGATGTATTCCATTTACAACCGGAAAAACGTTTTGGTCCGCCAGAAAATAATGCCCATCGTGAATGGAAAAAAACCCATTCCAAACGAAAAGACGGCAGAGGCTTTGGGTACCATAGTATTGCAAAAAATTAGAAATGAACAACTTCCGGTACTTACTAAATCTGAATTGGACTACGTCATGGAAGTATCCAAGCAAGAAGATTCCAAACTTTGATTGTAATTTTGAACACGACATGTTGCGGATAAAGGAAGTTTATGTTCATATCATCATCTGGCTTTGCTTGATATCGTTTCCAATGGCGGTCACCTTCACGCAGTTTGGGACCATAAAAGTGGGTTTTTTACCTCGTGTTTTGCTTACCCCTTGCCTGACCTACCTCAACTATTTGGTTTTTGTGCCCAGAATTCTTCTCAAAAAGAAATTATGGCAATACATTCTGGTTTCCATCTTGACGCTCATAGTTTTTAACCTCATTCTCAATTCGTTTTTTCTGGAATCTCCTTTAAACAGGTTGCAAGAACTTGTAGGTAGTGTGGATAATATATCCTTGAAACACCTTTCAGAAGCCGTCACCAGCATTGTTACACTCTCTTTCTATTTGTTAGGAGGAGTTATGGGTCTTACCAAAGATTTCTATCGAAGGGAGAAACTGAGCCAAATCAAAGAGGTAAACCGCAAGGAAACCGAACTTCAGTTTTTGAGAGCACAATTGAATCCTCATTTCTTGTTCAATTCATTGAACAGTATCTATAGTTTGGTTCGAAATAAATCTTCTGAAGCACCCCATGCAGTCATCACACTTTCTGAATTGATGCGCTATATGCTTTATGAAGCCAAAAAGGAATTGGTTCCGTTGAGCAAGGAAATCGAATACATACAAAACTTCGTGCAACTTCAAATTTTGCGCCTTACCAGCAGCGAAAATGTAAAAACCAGAATAACGGGAGACTATGAACAAAAGCTCATTGCTCCTCTTTTACTTATTCCATTTGTGGAAAATGCTTTTAAATATGGAACTGATTTTAAGGGCAACACCCATGTGGACATTCAAATGAAGATTGTTTCTGACACCTTGTTTTTTGAGGTGTGCAATACCATAGGTCCGTATCGAAGGGATTTGGAAAACTCCGGTATCGGTCTAGAAAATATAAAACACCGTTTGCAAATGCTCTATCCCGATGAACATGCGCTACGCATCTCGAAAACAGATGGAAAGTATTTGGTAAACCTAGAAGTACAACTGTCATGTTAAAGTGTATCATCATTGATGACGAACCGCTGGCCATTGGCATATTACGGTCCTATTGCGAAGATTTGGGTGGGATCGAAATTGCAGGCACCTTCACGAATCCGTTCGAGGCTATCGAGTTGTTTTCCAAAGAAAAAATTGATTTGGTTTTTCTAGATATTGAAATGCCACAAATCAATGGGATTGATTTTATCACCTCCATTGACAAAAAACCGCATTTTATCTTTACCACCGCGTATCCGCAATATGCGATACAGGGATTTGACCTGAATGCAGTGGATTACTTGGTCAAACCCATTCCCTTTGTGCGCTTCATAAAGGCCATCAACCGAGTCAAAAAACTTTCGGAGCTCAACAATCTCGCCTCAGGCAATAGCAGTAATCTTAGTCCATCCTCAGGGGCTTCCACTGCAAATCAATTTTTGTTTGTAAAATCCGATTACGAAAGTGTCAAAATCAACATGGATGAAATCAAGTACATCCAAGGACTTAAAGATTATCTAAAAATCCATACCCTGGACCCGAAACCCATCTTGACTTTGATGAATTTTAAAGACATTTTACTCAAACTGAATCCAGACCAGTTCATTCGAGTTCACAAATCCTTTGTGGTGAACATCACTAGAATCTTATCCATCCAAAGGAACAAAATCATTATTGATGACATCCGAATTCCTATTGGAGAAAGCTACAAAGAGAGTTTTATGAAGCGATTGGGGCTTTGATACAAAACTTCCTTTTAATAGGGCTGCGCTATCAAAAAGGTTTCCACCAGTTTAAAACTCACCATTGGGGCTACTCTTGATTTGCTCAACTTGTATTGTTTTGGGTCCATACCCACCCCATGATGGTAAATAATCCGTTTTTCTGTATCGATAAGGTTCCACAGACCGTATTCGCGATATTGCGGAGACAACATAAAATCTTGTCTTTTTCCCGTGGCCAAGGTGATGACGCTTACGCTAACATAGTTATCGTCGCGACTAAAGTTTTTGTAGTTGGGGCGGATAACAACATCATCTTTAAGGGCATTTTGATAAACGGCAAGAATAGATTTTCGAAAATACTCTTGCTTCCTGATTTCAGCTTCTGTGGTTTTGGCCTTCATCATTTGCTCGAAGGCAGAGCCAAGTTCAAGAATGGCGAAACTGACACTGAGTCCGGCTTGCATTCTTGCCATCCCAGAATACATTCTGGAACGATACCGTGCCATGCTCGTTCGATAATCAGAACCCGGCAATTTCTCTCGACGGTACTTTAGGTAATCCGAATAGCTTTCGTCAGACATTTTTTGATAATACGCACGTTGTTTTGACGCCATGGTCGAGGCAGATTTATCTACTTTGATGTTGTTGGCGGCGGAAAGGTCTTTTTGGAGCCTGGGCAGGGAGGAATCCAACCCATTTAAGTGTAGGTTAAGTTCAACGGGGGAGAAACCGTATTTATAGCTTTCCCTACCCGTTTTGTGATTGAACCCTGCGATAGTCAACTCCCCGACGAATACTACGGTGCTATCCGCTAGAAGGAGTGCAGTTGGAAAACTTTGTCCTATTCTGGTGACATTTTTTTTGAATTGTATTTTACCGGTTTCCCTTTGCGCAGCGTAAAGGGTGGAAGCACTTGCGGCATATAGGGTGCTATCCACTTCCAACAAGTTGCTGGTAAGGGCCTCCGTGAAGTTTTGGTTCCACTTGATCTCACCACTCTTTTTGTCAATGGCCAGCAACTGAAATTCTTGTCCATTTCCGTCTGTGCGAACATAAAGTGTTTCCTGTGCAATACTGAGGTTGGCAGGAGTCGAGTATGCATCGAGCGGTTTTTCCCAAAGTTGGGCCCCATCCGCTTTGTTGATGGCTTTAAGGATTTGCTCTTGGTCCACATAGTATAACAACTGATTGTCGAAAGAAGGGATTAAGTACGAATCATTCTGAACCCTCCCATGGGGTACACTGTATTTCTTTTCCCCAGAGACAACGTCAATTGCCGTAATGCTTTCTTTAAACACAAAGATTTTTTCGTTATCCAATAAAGCAAAGGGAACACCATCAAAGGTTTCACTCCATGAATTCTTCCAAACGGAGTTTCCGGTTTTGAGTGAAAAACTTTCAACGGTAATATTATCTTTCTCAAACGCGTAGGTAATCCAGTGTTCCGATACCGGGGCCAGCAAGAATTCGATGTTCCCCTTTTTAAAGGCTTTGCTCCACACTTGCCCACCGGTTTTTTTGTCCAAGGCCAGTAAAGTGGTTTTCTTTCCATCCTCTTTTTGAAGAATGACTTGGGTTTTGGTAATCCAAAAAGGGCTATAATCCCCTTTCTGGCAGGGCCAACGCCAAAGAATTTCTCCAGTCTCGGCATGTACCATAAGATATTCGGAAGATTTTAGTTGTGGAGTTGTTTCACGCAACCCTACAAAAAGTAGATTCTCTTCCAAGAGCTGCATGCTCTCCACGTGACTATGACCAAGGGGCAATTGAAACAGGGGTTTGGATTGTTTCGATGCCCTTTTGATAATATTGGCATCCGTAGAAGACATCCACATTTCCTGCTGCGCCAAGGACCATTGAGAACACCCTACCAGTAATAGAAGGGCAATCATGATATGTAGGGCATTCCCAAAATGGATTTGACCTTTTTGCGTCATTTTGCAGAGTTGGCGATGGCAATCAAATCGTTTTCCACACGCTCCGTTGGGCCATCGGGCATCGTCAGAATGTAAATCAAGAACTGTTTCCCAACTTTTTGAACGAGGCTTATCGAGGCCATGGGTATTTCTTGTCCTTCCGCTATGGCGGTACCGGTATATTTGTATAAATTTCCTTTTTTCTTATTGGTCAAATTGATTTCCAAGGCCTTTTCCAAATTCCCGGAAGGGAATACCTGTTTTCCAACATCTATCGCGACTTGATTCGCCCGTTTTTTGTTCCAAATAATACCTTTCAACCCCATAACCATTCCCGTTACGGCTTGAGAATTATTCTCCAACTTTCCAATAATGTTGTCTGCATCGCTTCTACTTTTCGGCTGTTCGGCCCAACCAGAAGGCAACATCAAAGAAACATCCCCAAAGTTAACCGCCGTTGGCGATGTTGACTGAATGGATTTTGGAACCAACTTTTCGTCAGGTATACTGTTCTTGATTTCTTCTAGGGTAACATTCCAATCCTCTACCTGTGTCTTGCCTGTAATTTCTTGGTTGGGTTGTCGAATGGAGAATATTGATTCTTCGAAATCTTTTAAGCCATTTTCGTAAACCTTCGGGGCCATTATCGATAAAACCGAAAGCGTGTTTTGCTCCAAGGCTACGCTAAAAGCTACTCCAATCAAACCCACCTGAACACCGCTGGTTTCAAACTTAGATTCATAGGTTCCCATTCGTGCATCGTTCCCATTGACCAACATTTTTTGATGCCCAACTTTCTGCTTCATATCCGGCATACCAGAAGCAATCAAGTTTTCCACGCAGGTGGCATAGGCTTTTTCCACATCCATGTCGCCTTCATTGATTTGGAAGATGATGCTGTATGTATTGTTTTTAAGTGCTAAAACCGCCTCATTTTTTTTGGGAACAGGTTCCATCCCATCGTACAAATCCATTAGGAATCCCCCAAAATTGTCTTCATAAGTTTTCTGGGCCGTTGCGATTGGGCCAAGACAAATCAGTAAAACAGCGACAATATTTTTGAAGTTTTTCATATTCCAAGTTTAGTGCTTTTAAGTTGGTATGAAGCATTGTTTTCCTTTAACACTGAGGTTACCAATTTTAATACCAAGGTTACTATACTATGCCATAAGCGGGTTTTAGCTTAGATTTCGAATTGTGAACATTCCATAAGGTTTGTTATCTTTAATAGTAACCCATACTGGAGCAGCGCCATTAAGACCATGCCATTTGCAAGAATCATCACTTCCCTGTTGTTTGTAAGTTTCGTGTTGGGACTCAAAGGCCAAACGAACTTGGAGAGCGTCAAGACCTTTCAATTGCCCGATTCGGACCAAAGAACCTTTGTCCAATGCATACTCAAGGACCAAGAAGGCTTTATGTGGTTTGGTACCAATCGTGGGCTTTATAAATTCGATGGAAGGGAATATCGCATCTACAAGAAACAGTACAACGATGACAATTCAGTATCTGATAACGACATCCTATCCCTTTTCCAAGACACGGCTGGCAAGCTTTGGATAGGAACCAAGTCTGGCGGAATTAGTGTTCTCGACCTTGAAAGCGAAAACTTTAAGCATTATAGAAAGGATTCAGATAATAATGGTCTTCCCGAAAATATCTGGACTACAAAAATCATAGGAGACGCCAACGGAAACATTTGGGTAACCAGCAATGGCAACGGGGTTGGGAAATTTGACCCTAAATCAGACGGTTTTACCTATTTCAATCACGATAAAAGCAATCCAAAAAGTTTACACCAAGACTATGCTACCTTCATTCAGCCTGATTGGGATGAAAGGTTTTGGATTGGCCTTAATGGCAAGGGATTTGATTTGTTCGACGCGAAAGAAGGAGTATTCCAACACTTTCTTATGGAACAACTACCGGAGCAGCGAATGAACTTTAGGAACAACGTGGTCCGGGACATGGCTTTTCTGGATTCTGGAGAGATTCTGACCGCTACCTTTGGTGGAATAAATGTTTGGAATCCCAAAACAAAACAAGTAGAGCATTTTGATAGTCAGACCAACTCCGGCCTGGGTGCGGATTCCTTCAATAATGTTTTTAAGCTCGGAAATACGGTTTTTGTGGTTTCCTTTTATGGTTTGGTGTATCGCTTTGAACAAGACACGTTCACGTTTAGTTTAGCCTACAAAATCCAGAATGATATTATATCCACTTATCAAGACAGCGAAGGAAACCTGTGGTTGGGGATGGCCAATGGAAGGGTAGAATATTTCAAAACCGACAATCCCTTTGGATTTCAAAAATCATTGCCACAAAATGCCATGGCAAAAACTTTGGAACTGGTGAATGGCGCACTGCTTATTGGCACCAGTGAGGGCTTTTTTGACAGTACAGGACAACCGTATCAAGCAGATGGTCCACTTGGTGACAAACAAATCATTTGTTCCCAGTTGGACGCAGAAGGCAAATTGTGGGTGGGCACCAACTCCAATGGGGTTTTGGTTTGGGATACCGAAGCGAACACTCTGGAACAATACCGGTACACCCCAGGAGACCATACAGGCCTGTCGCACGATTCCGTACTTGACATTCACCACGATGCCTATGGTGACACTTGGGTTTCCACCAATTATGGCATTAATCAATGGCTGCCTGAATCCAAAAGTTTTCATGCTCGGGGACGGTCCGTTTTCAGGGATGTTCTTAGAATTTCAAAAGAAGAGCTATGGTGTGCTTCCAACCACGGTGTGGTGGTTTTAAACCTGAACACCGGAAAGTATTTGACCAAACGTTCAAGTCTTGAGGTGCAAACCGATAGTATTTTGCATAATGAGGTGTTGTCACTGTTTTCACCTGATAGAGATAGCATTTTTATAGGTAGTCAGGGCGGATTGAATCTTTATTTGAAATCCAAAAAACAAATGCTGGACCTACACCAAATCTTGGGAATACCTTATGTAAGTGTTGAAGGGATTGTGCAGGACCAGCACAAGAACTATTGGGCAACTACTTCTAAAGGTGTGCTGCACTTCGACTTGACGAAAAAGGCCTTTCGTTTTTTGAACAAAAGTGATGCCTTGGCTTTTGTAAGAACCGATTTAGGCAACAATATTCTATTTGACGAAACCAATAATCAAATGTTCATTGGAGGATATGAAGGATATTACCAATTTACCCCGGAACCCAAAATCCCCAAAGAAACCCCTATTGCCGCAAAAATCACCCATATCATTTTACCCAATAATTTGGATAAGGACTTC
>JBCBCH010000067.1:0-275 GCA_038530835.1 Bacteroidota bacterium
ATATAACCTGTTTTTACTGCTTGCTGCGGAAAAGGACGGGAAGGCATTACTGGGCTGCTATATTTCCAAAACCCTAGTTGCGGATAAGAATTTGAATGCAGGTACCATTGTTCGAGAATTGGGAAAACACATTCAAGGTGGTGGTGGGGGACAGCCTTTCTTTGCGACCGCTGGCGGGAAAAACCCCGATGGAATTCCTGAGGCCTTGAAAGCAGTTGAAGCCTATTTGCAATGAAATTATATGCCCAAGTTCCGTTAGAAAAAGGGCAGAGGCC
>JBCBCH010000067.1:285-9358 GCA_038530835.1 Bacteroidota bacterium
GCAGAGGCCTATCGATTACAAAAGCAAGGTACTGTTGCTAGGTTCTTGTTTTGCAGAAAACATAGGTGAAAAGTTGAACTACTATAAGTTCGAAATACAACAAAACCCTTTCGGAATTCTTTTTCATCCTCTGGCAATAGAAACTTTTTTGGAAAGAGTTGTGCAACAACGCAGCTATCTCGCGGAAGACATTTTTGACCATAACGAACTTTGGCACTGCTTCGACGCGCACTCACGACTAAGTGAACCATCTCAAGAAGCGCTGTTGGCGCGCTTAAACGCTGTTTTGGAACAAACTGCGGCCTTTTTACAAGAAGCCTCTCATGTGTGCATCACTTTGGGAACAGCTTGGGTGTATCACCACAAAGAGAACAATAAAACCGTAGCCAATTGCCACAAGGTGCCACAAAAGGAGTTCGATAAGAACTTGTTGTCCCCTAAAGCGCTCATCCGAAGTTTGGAACGAATCGTTTCGCTTTTAAATAGTTTTCACAACCCCCCTCAGCTTCTTTTTACGATTTCGCCGGTACGCCATTTGAAGGATGGTTTTGTCGAAAATCAACGAAGCAAAGGGCATTTGATTCATGCCCTACACCACCTGTTGGAACAAAACACGAGCGGGGATATTGCCTATTTCCCAGCGTATGAAATTGTTATGGATGAGCTTCGGGATTACCGTTTTTATGAGAAAGACCTTGTGCATCCAAACGCCTTGGCGGTAGATTATCTGTGGGAAAAGTTTACCGGAACCTGGGTGTCGGAAGATGCAAAGCGTACGATGAAAGAGATTGAAGGAATACAAAAAGGAATGGCCCATAGACCACAAAATCCGGATTCTCAAGCGAATGTAGCAATGCAAAAACAGTTGGCTACCAAAATTGAGTATCTTCAAGAAAGATATCCAAGGATAAAATTCGATTCATGAAAAAAGTGCTTGCCGGGGCGTTACTTGCTTTGACATCTGTGCTTATATACAAGTCCTGTACTGAGCGAAAAGAGGAAAATAACATCCTAGAAGAAAACTCCATGCTAATCCAACAGGAGTTGCAAAATGTTTCCAAGTTGATGGTTTCTGAAGGGCATTTTTCTGAAGTTTACAGTTATAAAGATTCCAAAGAACTTTTCGGCCCGATGTTGACGGCGGATAAAAAAGCCTTGGTGGTGGTGAATGCTGCCGTGAGCATTAGCTACGATATGCGCCAATTGACCTATGAAATTGATACCGAAACCAAAACTGTTCGAGTGAACCACCTTCCAGAACCAGAAATTAGCATCAACCCCGACTTTGAATATTATGATGTTACCGCAGACTATTTAAACCCTTTTGAAGCCAAAGACTACAACACCATCAAAGATAATGTGAAAAAGTCTTTACTAAAAAAGATTGAGGCTTCCACGCTGGTTTCCAATGCCGAAAACCGTTTTTTAAGTGAACTTTCCCGAATACTTTTGCTCACGGAAACCATGGGGTGGACTTTGGAATACCAAGGCAATTCGGTTTCTGAAAGCCAGGTGTTTTTGGATTGATTTGGAGTCCAAGATCTAAGCTTTGACCTGTTCTGCATCGGTAACCGCGATGCCATCATCGATAAGAGCGCCTAAGTTCGGGTGGCTCTGCTTTACTTTTTCCAAATGGGTCAAAATGTCTTTGGCAAATCCGTTGTCACCATTTTTTACGGCCAATTCATAAAGTTCTACAGGCAAAAGCCAATCGTCAGGGAAATGTTTCTCCAACTCCATAAACACTTTGTGTCTTGATATGGTTGGGTTTTTTTGTTCCCTGAAATCCCGAATCTGCTGGTAATACTGCTCCAACTTTTCTTGGTTCGGACTCAGCTCTGTTTTTATCGTTCCTTCTTCCGGTACGTGAGTTATCAAATCAAAACTTTTCAAATCGGCAGGGCCATTAAAAGCGGATACGATTTCGCGTCCAACGGCCATATGGTACAATCCCCATACTGGTAAAAACAACAATTTGCCATCATGGGTCACCTTACAATCTTGAAAAGTGATCAATATAATTTTACCTTGAAGGTTTCTTGTTCCGGTCACAATAGTACCTTCTACTTTTACGCCGCCTTCAAATTCAAGGCATACTTGTTCGCCCTCGAAAATGTTGTAGGCTCGAAGGTCCCTCGGACTCATATCTTCTATGGCAAGGTTGATTCCTTTGAGTTTACCTACGGGAGAACCAAATCCTTCTGGATGGTCTAGTATGGAATGTCCTACCAATTCTTTTTCACGGTAGGCCAAAGCGGTAGCCCCAACCGTTCTAAAGTATATGGGCTTGCCGTCATGCGAAATGATATTATGGAAATGCCCTGAAACCTGAATGCCCGTGCTCAATTCGATGGTACCCAAAGCTTTGGAAACAATAAGCTTGTCTACGCCAGAAAGTCCCCCAGTTCGCACCGCCATGGTATTCGCGAAATCCTCGAGTACTTGGCTCAAATGTGCAAAGTTTGGGGTTACGAACAATTGGGGTTGCGGTTTGGTAATATCAAACGACATTTTCGCAGCTTCTAGGGTATAAGGTAGCTTTGTAACATCATCCGTCATGCACCACTCACTTTCCCCAATGGAGGAGAGCAAACCTGCGCCATAAATTTTAGGCTTTTCAAGGGTTCCTATCAAACCATATTCCACGGTCCACCAATGCAAATTTCGGATTAAGGCCATTTCACTGGGTTTTCCCATGTTCTGCTGTAGGGTTGCTATTTTTTCTTCAGCGATGCGAATTTCCTCTGGTAAGGTCCCGTGGGCTTCTTTGATAATGGATAAGTGGCGTACCGCCTCGTACAATTCGTAGTCTTTTGCGCTAGATATGGCTTTGCTGCCAATTTCTCCAAAGCGTCTTAAATATTCGGCGTATTCGGGATTGGCTATGATGGGGGCATGTCCCGCGCCCTCATGGATGATATCTGGTGCGGGGGTATATTCAATATTTTCCAGTTGTCGGATATCCGAAGCAATGACCAGCACATTATAGGCTTGGAATTCCATAAAAGCAGAAGGAGGGATAAAGCCATCAACAGCCACGGCAGCCCAGCCGATTTCCTTCAAAATGCGGTTCATGCCGTACATATTGGGGATATGCTCGATGGAGATCCCCGTTTTTTGCAAACCTTCAACATAAGAGGCATGGGCTACTTTGCCCAGATAGGCTACATTTTTTCGCATCACATAGCGCCAAACCGCCTGATTAATGGCTGTATAGGCCTCGTAATCTTGGGGTTTGATAAATTGCTTTAGATGCTCCGGAAGCTTATCCAATATAGGATTTGACTCATATGCCATTTATATTGCTTTAGTGCCCTAAATTTACGAAATCCCCTTGGGGAAACCTTGGTCACAAAAAAACCGCTCTGAAAGCGGTTTTTGTCGTCTTAGTTTGCGGCAACTCGGTTTGCCGGAGGATATTCTTCAAGAATCTCCGATACGAATTCCCGTATTCTTTTTTCTTTCTTTTCAATGTTTTTGATGTTGTTCAGGGTACCCACTCCGCGACCTTGCCATACCAATTCTTTACTGTTGGCATCAATAAGGTCAATGTATAAAGAGCCTTCGGTTCGGGTGCTGACCGTATTGCCGCCCCAGCCCCATCCGGGACCCCAAATCCAAGGGTTGTAGAAGCCTCCCCAGCCCCAACCCCAACCCCAGTTGTTGTTGAAGACGTCAACTTCTTCTCTTTCTTTGGTGAAAATGCTAACTAAAAGGTCAGGTTCTTGCGATTTGGTAAAACCACGTGCGCTCATTTCAGCATCAATGGCGCGCAAAATTCGTTTTTTGTCCAAATCGGAAATTTGTGCGCGATCGATACCCGTTTTATAAAACGCGAAGGTATCATAGGTTTGAAAATCTACTTTTTGGTCATAATCCGAAACAACACGCACGGAAGAGCAGGAAGCCAAAAGCCCCAGGGCCAAAATCGCGAGGGAAAATAGTTTGATGTTCTTCATAGTAATCTTTTTTTGAGTTTATACCGAAACCTTTTCAATTAAGCATCAATAATTATGCCGAAAAGCTAGGATTTAGCCCTGTTGATTCGTTTTTTTATCATACCCGTAAGGGCAGTGTCTACAACCACTTTCACAGCAATACCCTCTTTTCAAATGGTACTGTTCGGTAAAGACCTTGTACCCTTCCTCTGAGAGGTAATAGTCGCCTTCTTCCAAAGGAATGTATTTACGCATTTTTCCGACTTCTTTTAAAGTTACGCGATATAAAGGTAAGTCTTCCTTGTTTTGCCATTCGTCTTATGAAAACTGTCTTTCACCGAAATTGTTAATTGAATTAAAGTGCTCACATACTGAACTGAGGATTTTGCAGTTATCTTTGACAGAAGATTAGTACGGATTCTTGTGATTTTGATTTTCAAACATTTGTTCTATCGCAATTACGTCGGATTATCCCTTTGGCCTTTTATCATCTTGAAGGATGACGCTTTAAAAAAGGATGAGGTATTGATTAATCACGAAAAAATCCATCTAAGACAACAGAGCGAATTGCTCATACTTCCTTTTTATCTTTTCTATATTTTGGAATGGCTTTTACGCACCATTCTGTACTTGGATAGCTATCGCGCTTACCAAAACATTAGCTTTGAACGTGAGGCGTATGCCAACGAAAAAAACCCTGAGTATTTGTCGGAACGTAAGGCGTTCAGCTTTTTAGATTATTTGGTACGTTAAGTTTTGATGGGATTTCCGGAGAATCAACGTCTTCAATTTTTTGGGCTGGAATCCGCTGAGGTAGAATTGTATGTTAAACGTGAAGATTTCCTGCACCCGGTAATTTCAGGGAACAAATTTCGCAAGCTCAAATACAACCTCCAACAAGCCAAAAAGGAAAAATATACTAAACTACTCACCTTTGGGGGAGCTTATTCCAATCACATTCTGGCGGTCGCTTGCGCAGGCCACGAACAAGGACTTGAAACCATCGGTGTCATTCGCGGAGAGGAACTGCAAAAGCAATGGGAGGATAACCCCACTTTAAAAAAGGCATTCGAATATGGGATGCAATTCAACTTTGTATCCAGAGAAGAATATCGCCAAAAAAACAAGAAGCACTTTGTCGAAGCGCTACAATCGAAGTATGGAAATCCCATGATACTTCCTGAGGGAGGGACCAATACCTTGGCTGTGAAAGGATGTATGGAGATTTTAACCGCGGAAGATGCATCTTTCAATCACATTTGTTGTGCAGTTGGTACAGGCGGTACCATATCCGGTTTGATCAACGCTTCAGAACGCCATCAAACCGTTTTGGGTTTTCCCGCGCTTAAGGGTGATTTTTTAAAAGCAGATATTGCTACTTTTGTGAAGCGAGATAACTTGAACCTGATTTCAGACTATCATTTTGGAGGTTATGGCAAGGTAGATGAAGTCCTAGTGAATTTCATCAACACCTTTAAAAAGGAGACAGGAATTCCGCTTGACCCGGTTTACACAGGAAAAATGATGTTTGGAATTTTGGATTTGATTCAGAAAGGCCATTTCCAAAAAGGAAGTAAGATTCTCGCCATTCACACCGGTGGACTGCAAGGTATCGCGGGAATGAACCAGAGATTGAAACAGAGGAAAATGCCCTTATTGGAAATATGAGAAAGCGAATGGGAATGGTACTGGTGCTAACGCTTTTGTTGGCCAGTTGCGGTACTAAAAAAAGAACGGCGAGGACGCAAAACCAAAAAAGAACCACCCAAACGGTCAAGACCCCAGACCGAAACCGAAATACCCCAAAAACGGACCCTACGAACAAGGATTTATATCCGATGCCCGAAAATCCTGGGCGTTTCGTGAAATTTCCTATTGCCTCCACGGAGGAATACATCGAGACCTTCTCTGAAATCGCACAATATGAAATGAAGGCTTTTGGCATTCCAGCGAGCATAACCTTGGCGCAGGGAATTCTGGAAAGTGGTTCGGGCAAAGGAGAACTTACCCGCAAAACCAATAACCATTTTGGGATTAAATGCCACACCGGATGGGAAGGCGAATTTGATTTTCATGATGATGACGAAAGGGGAGAATGCTTCCGGAAATACAATCACCCGATGTTTTCGTTTCGGGACCATAGTATTTTCTTATCATCACGTTCCAGATATAAATTTCTTTTCAATTATCGACGTGATGACTACAAAAAATGGGCTCATGGCTTGAGGCAAGCCGGCTATGCTACCGACCGTAAGTACCCACAAAAACTGATTTACCTGATTGAGCGCTACAACTTGGACCAATTTGATGAGGCTGTTGTCCGAGGAGGCCTTTCTGAAGTGAGAAAACCCAAAAAATATCAGGTGTTTACGCACGTGGTTGAAAAGGGAGATACCTTGTATGCCTTATCCAAGCGGTACAACATTTCAGTAGATGAATTGAAACAACTCAACAATCTTGATTCATCTGCACTGTCCATTGGGCAGGTATTGAACATTCGAAAAGAAAAATCCAAATGATTTATCAACGCAGTAGTGCACTGTTCGCTGAAGCAAAAAAATACATTCCGGGTGGGGTAAATTCCCCAGTAAGGGCCTTTAAAGCTGTTGGCGGTGACCCTATATTCGTGAAGGAAGCCAAGGGTGCTTACCTCTACGATGAAGATGGAAATCAATTGATTGACTACATCGCCTCGTGGGGACCGTTGATTTTGGGGCATGCTTATGAACCAGTCATCAATGCCGTAATTGAAAAGGCCAAAAAGGGTACTTCCTTTGGAATGCCTACCGAAATCGAAACTGAACTTGCGCAATTGGCGGTTTCCATGGTGCCCAACATCGACAAGATTCGTTTTGTGAACAGTGGTACTGAGGCTTGTATGAGCGCGGTTCGTTTGGCAAGAGGCTATACGGGAAAAGATAAGATCATCAAGTTTGCAGGCTGTTATCATGGGCATTCCGATGCCTTTTTGATTCAAGCAGGTAGAGGTGCGGTCACGTTTGGAAGCCCAAATAGTCCAGGAGTGACACAGGGTACTGCGAAAGACACCCTGTTGGCGAATTACAATGACTTGGCAGGCGTAAAAGAGTTAGTTGCAGCCAATACAGGAGAGATTGCCGCCATTATCATTGAGCCGGTCGCAGGGAATATGGGTTGTATTGTTCCAACGGATGAATTTATTCAAGGGTTACGTGAATTGTGCACCCATGAAGGTATTTTGTTGTTGTTTGATGAGGTCATGACGGGATTTCGATTGGCAAAAGGGGGAGCGCAAGAAGCACTTGGCATTGATGCGGATATCGTCATGTTCGGAAAGGTTATCGGCGGCGGACTACCTGTAGGTGCGTTTGCGGCCAAAGCAGAAATCATGGCACATCTAGCCCCCGAAGGGCCCGTTTATCAAGCCGGTACTTTAAGTGGAAATCCATTGGCCATGAGCGCAGGACTCGCCATGCTTACGAAGTTGAATGCCAAGCCAGAAGTGTTCGAAAGTCTTGCTAAAAAAACGGAGTACTTGCACAACGGTATCGAAGCAGTTTTGACGGAAAGAGGCGTGACGCATCAAATCAATCGTTTCGGGAGCATGATTTCAGTCCATTTTTGTGATAAGCCGGTCATGGATTTCGCTTCCTCCGCCAAAGGAAACAATGAAAGCTTTAAAAAGTACTTCCATGGCATGCTGAAGCAAGGGGTCTATTTACCGCCTTCCGCCTTCGAGAGTTACTTCTTAAATGATGCCTTGAGCTACGCTGATTTGGATAAGACCATTGAGGCCGTTCGGCATTGTGAATTTTAAGATGTAATCTTTTTTGAGCTTTCCTTCACATGATTCATAAAAAGAAAAGCGGGGACCAGACATAAACCCCCGCTTCTCAAGAACTGACCAAACTAACTCAAACTAAATCGGTTTAATCCATAGTAGGTGTTTCCAGTTTTTATATTCTTTCAGAACCAAAAGAATGTTTATAGTAAATAGCGCTCCGGTTTGTATCAGTTCGCGTATTTCATCTTTCTCCAAAAAGAGGTGAAACAAAAAAATGTGAAGGGTAATTGGGAGCAACAAAACTGCTCCGACGAAACTAGTCCCTTGCAAAATCAATAGAAGCCCAAAAAGGAGTTCGCAAACCCCTAGTACTTGCCAAAAGTATCCGGTCTGTTTTGCGCCGCTGATGTACAGTATTTTCTGTAAGGTGCTTTCCTTTTCGGGGGAAGTGAATTTTGATGCAGTTTCTACTACTTCTGCAGGTTTGGGAATAGGTTTTTGGAATTTTTGAATTCCGCCATAAACCATCATGCCACCTAGAACAAGTCGGAATATGATAAACAGTATTTGAATGCCTTTTTCCATTTATTCAGCGCTGGTCAAATCGGTTTCCCCTTCGTTGGGATTGTATACAAAGTTGAAGGTGTAGTATCGAGCGGCATCCACAAATCCATCAGGAGAAGCGGGAGCATCTTGATAATAACTCAAAATTTCGATTTTGGCATACTTTCCATCATGTGTTCTGAAAATCAAAATCTTTCCCGGTAATGGACTAACTACGTTGGTCATGAAATTATAGTTGTACCATCCATTATCGCTGCCCGTAGGAATAGCAAATGCACCTGTTCCGTCTTGTGTATAGTTAAGCCCATCTGCAGAAGTAATTTCGCTAAATAAGGCATCTTCAATAGCGGCTCCACCGTTTCCATTTCGAGCTGGCTCATCATTCGTGCCTGTAACCGCACCGCCGTTAACTGCTATGGTAGTCCCACGGAAAGCGATATCCCACTCTGTATCACTTTCGGTTTCCAAACCGGTAGCAAAACTGAATTTGGTAAATTCACCACCAATCTCCCCTTGGCCTTGTCCGCCAGTTTGCGGGGCAAAAAGATTCTCTACAGTTCCAGATTCTAAATCTGCCAATACCCTAAATTCCGTTGAGGTATTCTTGGCGGTACCATCCACGGTCACGCTCACGGCACCGGTAGTTGCTCCGGCGGGTACAGTGGTTGAGATTTGCGTGCTTGATATAGAAGTAATGGAAGCAGCTACTCCTCCAATGGTTAGTGTTACGGCCGATGCGTCAGTGGGGAAGTTGGCGCCAGTAATGGTAATTTCAGTGCCTACAGGTCCTGATTCAGGAGAAACTGAA
>JBCBCH010000068.1:0-9310 GCA_038530835.1 Bacteroidota bacterium
GTCTAAGTAGTTATTTCTTAATCGTGATTAATGCACAGCATTTATTTCTGGACAAACTTTACAGGAGTAAGTACACTAAAACATTAACCAACGAAGATGAAAAAACTACTCCTTTTACTCATACTGTTTGGTATATCTGATTTGTACCATCTCCAAGCACAAGAAGAGCCAGAGACAAAAGAACCACCCGCTTTTATGAACGACAGCGCCGATGAAGACTATCAATATTTGAGAGACGAAGAAACGGCTGAAGAATACGAGAAAATGTTCGCCCAAAGTCTAAAATTCATTGGACTCAACGCCGACAAAACCGCCTACCTCTCTTTAGGGGGATCGTACAGGCCACGATTTGAAAGCACCACCAACGAAAACTATACCACCGAAGATGATTCATACTATTCTCATCGACTGAGTTTCCATACCAATTTGATTTTGGGAAAACACTTGAGGGTTTTTGGGGAACTCTATCATGGATTTACCAGCGGAGGCATAGATAGATCCTTGGAAGATGACGAACTGGCTTTACACCAAGCCTTTGTAGAATTCAGCATACCAAGCAAACAAAACGAATTTGTTTTTACGCTGGGGAGAAAACAACTGACGTATGGTGCAGGAAGATTGTTAGACCGTCGGGATGGACCAAATATCAGAAGAAGTTTGGACCTCGTGAAAGCGGATTACCTTTTCAACCAAAATTCAGTCGAAGTGCTTTTTGGGAGGGAAGTAGACCCTCAATTTGAAGTATTTGACAATGATTTCACCTTGTTCAACGGCAACTCCGGCAATCCTAGTTTTTGGGGTGTTTATGCTGATTTCGAAGTGGGAAAAATCCTTGGTAAAACCGAACTCTACTACCTGGGGTTCCACTCTGATTTTTCCGCCTTTAGCGATCTAAGCGGTGAAGAAACGCGCCATTCCATTGGGATACGACGTTATGGCACCATCGGGAAACGCATGGTTTTCAATACTGAACTCGTATATCAGTTTGGCGATTTGGGCGATGCCTCCATTAGCGCCTTCAACTTCGAGTTCGATTACAAATATATCCTGATAAATACGGGATGGACGCCCACTTTTGGGCTCAAGTTCGATTATTCTTCTGGGGATAAAGACCGCGGAGACAACAAACTGCAAACCTATAATCCTGTATTCGTAAACCCCGCCTTGTATAGTCTTGCAGCTGTGAATACTCCAGTAAACCTAAATGGGTTGCATCCCAATTTTAAGATCTACCCTTTTAAGAACTTTTCCATCTATATGGATTATGCCTTTTTCTTTCGATCCTCCAAGGATGACGGCCTATACACCCCACCGCGCTTCCAAATTCGCGAAGCTACGGAAGGTTCCAGTGCTTATCTCGGAAGTGCCATAGGGGTGAAGATTTTGTATGAAATCAGTAGGAACATCGAGTTTGAATGGCGCTCTACCTACTTCATCCCAGGGGATTTTGTCAAAGAATCCGGGGAATCCGAATCTATATTTTACACCGGTCCAACATTGGAATTCAAATTTTGAAACAACGAAATACTCAATTCAATATAAACACAAAAAAGAACCCATTATGAAAACTACAAAAACACTTGAAAGACTAGTAAAAGCATGCTCTATTTTGCTCTGCGCAGGTACCATCACCGTAAACGCGCAGGATGCCGTTTTGGAAGAAGCTGAAAAACTCAATACAGGAATGAATAAAGAGGTGTATCTTTATGTAACTGAGCCTATTGTATCTTTTGAAGAAGTGGCTAAAATATTGCCAGACCACATGGATTTTGTTCACAAAATTGAAAGTCAGGGTACTATGATCATGGGAGGACAGACCACTATTCAGGGGGCTGATAACGCAGGCGGTTATGGCGCAATTATGATTCGGGCCAATTCATTTGAAGAAGCAAAAAGGATAGCCGACCAAGATCCAATGCATAAAACCGGTGTTAGAAAATACACCTTGTACCGGTGGAATATCAATGAGGGTGAAATGAATGTTAGGTTAAAGCTTTCTGACGCTTCATTCAGCATCGACTAATTCAAAATGATAAAACAATAATGTTATGAAATTTCAACCCATACTTTTGCTCATGTTGGTCTGCTGCATAATGGCCTGCAAGCAAGGAGATACAAAAGACGTGGCACAAACGGACACCGAGTCGGAAACTGCTGGTTCTGTCGAAATATCCAGTGAAGCCAAACTTTCGGGTGCGTCTATCTTGGCCTTTGGACCAGAGAATGTTCTCTTTATTGGAGACAGCAAAGGCGCTCGAATCCATGCCGTTCCCACGGAAGCCACCGAATTGAAAGATGCGGTTCCTTTTAACATGGAAGGTTTTGATGTCATGTTATCTGAAAAACTAGGTATTACAGCGAGGGATATTATCATTAACGACATGAAGATTCATCCCCTAAGTCAAGAAGCCTATGTTTCCGTAAAGTTGGGGCATCAACCCGACGCGGCGTCTGTAATCGCCATTGCAAACCCAATGACCGCGGATGTACGCTTTCTGGACATTCCGGAAAACAGCACCAGCGTGACCATTAACAATCCGGCATCGGCAGATTTATCTTTTTGGAAGGAAACACCCGCAAGCGCATTGAACATTACGGATATTGATTATCATGACGGCTACATCTATGTTGCCGGGTTGACGAATAGCGAATTTGCTTCAACACTCAGGAAAATTGCCTATCCATTTTCCAACGAACAGGAATCCGTCAACCGCATCGAAATCTACCATGCCGTACATGCCCAAAATGAAACTCGGGCACCCATACGAACCATGTTGTTCGATGAAGTGGATGGAGCATCCACTCTTTTGGCAAGCTATACCTGTACACCTTTGGTGACTATTCCTACCGAAGAAATTCAATCCGGAGCGGATATCAAGGGTAAAACCATTGCAGAATTAGGTTATGGAAATGCGCCTATTGATATGATAACCGTTATGACGCAAGGCATGGATGGTTCGCTTACCAAGAATCTTTTGGTGACCCATAAAAATCGTGGTGGAACCATGGTTCCCTTCGATGCCGTTATGGCTGGTGCCAAAGCTGGCGGAATGGAAGGGCAGCAAACCATGTTCGCATCAGGTTTGGAGGGCATGCAAGAAATTCCAACCGCCAATGTGATGCAAATAGATGTTCAGAATCAGCAAATGTTGGGCGTCGTTCGAAGAAATATAGAGACCGGGGATATTGATTTGGTTTCCGAGTTGACCGGGATATATCTAAGGTTAAGTGATTTCATTTCAGAATATGACTTTCCCGATTACGAGTATCCCGAATCACAAGAGGCCACAAAGCAATACCACGATATGGCTAAACAAATGGAGGGATACCCTGACTTGATTTCTGAAAAAATGGGAAGATAGTTTTATCCAAATTCACGGATGAAGGAAAGCAACATAAGGAAACATATTTCCTTGATTATTTCAATTTTGGTGTTGACGGCTTGCAAACAACAATCTACCGGACCTGTTGTGCAGGCCGTTTATCCGTCTTCCGAAATAGTTCCGGAAAACCTGCTTCGCATCTATGTGGAATTCTCACATCCCATGAAAACCATTGGTAATCTTGAAAAAATAAAGCTCATAGATGAGTTGGGTGTTGAAGTAAAGAACGTTTTCTTCAATAATGCCTACGAGCTCTGGAATCCAGAACAAACACAATTAACGTTGATTTTGGACCCTGCGAGAGTCAAAACAGGACTACAAGCCCATGATGCCTATGGCCGAGCATTAAAGCCCAAAAAAAGTTATGCGCTTCTCATAGAAGGACTTGAAGACGTGAATCATCATGGCATGGAAAAACCTTTTAAAAAGGTTTTTCGTGTGGAAAAGGCGGATTTACAGATTCCGGATACCGAGCAATGGCGAATGACCCTCCCCAAAGCGGGCACCACCGAAGCTTTTGTTCTGGATTTTCCCCAAATGCTGGATTATAATTCCTTGCAGCAACGCTTGATTGTAACTGATTCAAACCTTACCCCGGTTGAAGGCGAGGTATCGATTGGTGCATCAGAGATGGAATGGCGTTTTTCTCCTACGCAACCTTGGCAATCAAAAACTTATATCCTCCATGTCAATACCCGATTGGAAGACCCAGCGGGCAACAACATCAATGGTTTGTTCGATCATGCCATTGGAACATTGAAATATCAAAGGGAAGGCGTAATCGAAACCATTCCCTTCAAAACAATAGACTAAATACAACTTATGAAAAAAATACTGGCGTTTGGCGCAAGCAACAGCAAAAACTCCATCAACAAGCAGCTGGCTACCTACGCCGCCAACCAACTAAAAACCGTCGAAATTACAATTGCCGACCTCAACCATTACGAATCCCCTTTGTATTCTGTTGACGAAGAAAAAGCATGTGGTGTACACGAAAATGCGATTCGTTTTCATGATTTGATACAAGAATCCGATGCCGTAATAATATCGGTGGCCGAATATAATGGCTTGCATACTTCCGCCTTCAAAAACCTCTGGGACTGGATGTCTAGAATACCTATGGAAAAGCCGATGAATATTTGGAATGGCAACCCTATGTTTCTACTTTCAGCTAGTCCAAGTAGACGTCCGATGAACAACGTGTTGAAGATTTCCAAAGAGCTTTTCCCCCATTTTGGCACCAAAATCATAGCAGATTTTTACCTTCCTTCCTTCAACCATTTTTTCAAGGAGGGGCAGATTATCGATGCCACCTACCAAAGCCAGTTCCAAGAACAACTAAATCTTTTCCAACGGCATATTGATGCGATGTAACCCATAAAAAAGAGACGTATGGAAATAGGGATTGATAGTTTTGCGGCAACACCAAAAGGACATGGAGATCGTGTCGCCGCCATAGAGGAGTTGCTCGAAAGGATTGTATTGGCAGACCAAGTCGGTTTGGATGCCTTCGGAATAGGGGAACACTACCGGAAAGAATTTTTGGATTCGGCTCAATCTGTTCTTTTGGCCGCCGCTGCAGCAAAAACCAAAAGAATTCGATTGACCAGTGCGGTTACGGTATTGAGCACCTCGGACCCCGTTCGGGTATTCCAGAATTTTGCAACCATTGATTTGATTTCCAATGGTAGAGCCGAAATTGTCGCAGGACGAGGTTCCTTCGTGGACTCCTTCCCCTTATTTGGATATAATTTGAACGACTATGATGCCATTTTTGCCGAAAAGCTGGACCTGCTGTTAAAAATCCGCGAAAACGAAACGATTACTTGGTCGGGGCGCTATCGCCCTCCGCTTAGGGAACAAACCATTTATCCAAGACCCAAACAAGAAAAGCTGCCCATTTGGTTGGGCGTAGGAGGCACGGCTAGCTCCTTTGCAAGAGCAGGGAAGCTGGGACTACCCCTGATGTTGGCGGCCATTGGCGGGAGACTGGGACAATTTGCCCCATTGGTAGAGGTATATCGTAACACAGGACGAAATGCAGGTTTCCCCGAAGCTGAACTTCCCGTTGCCTTACATTCTTTTGGGTATGTCGCTCCCACAAGAAAGGAGGCCATTGATATCTTTTATCCCGGCTATGCGGAAGTACTGGCATCCATGAGCAAAGAACGCGGATGGGTAGCTCCGACGCGAGAGCAATTTGAAGCCATGACAGATGAAAATGGTGCTATTGTGATTGGTAGTCCGGAGGAAGTGGCCGAAAAAATCATCCGGCATGGCGAGGCGCTGGGGGGTATTACCCGCTTCAATTTTCAGATGGATGTTGGTTTGTCGCACGAACATCTAAAACAATCCATTGAACTCATCGGTACCGAAGTGATTCCCTTAATCAAGAAAAAATTGGGGAAACCATAATCCCTGTAAAAGGGGTATTTCGGGAAACAAGGCTTTTGTACTTTTATCGGGTTATCTTTCGTTTTGGGATAACCACATTATGACCATTCAATCGCATACCAAATACCATCGCTCTGCACTGGGTTCAAAACCCTTACGGATTTCCAAGATTCTTTTGTTTTCCTGGATGGTGTTCATCGGAACCTTTTCTCCCAAAGCATCAGCTCAAGACACCCAGATTCAAGCATTTGGGTACATGCCCAAAACTGTCCCTGATTCATTGTACACAGCGCTTGACGAAGCGAAAAGTGATTCCCAAAAGATTACCTTGCTCTCTGAGATAGCCTCAAAATATCTCACCTCCGGGAATGGGGATTCCGTTGTGCATTATGCGCAACTCTTGAAAAAGGTTTTTGAAAAAACGCAAGAGTCCATCAAACCGACGGACCGTATCTTCCAGAAACGAATAGATGGTGATGGCAAATATCTCAATGGATTATATGATAAGGCTTTGGAATCCTATCTCGGTGCGATAGCGCTGGATTCTACCCAAAAACAAGACCCCAATTATCATGAAGCGATTTTGGGCGTAGGTCGAATTTATCTCGCCAAAGGCGAATTGGAAAAGGCTTTTTCCGTCTTAGAGGAATGCACTGCTTATGATACGGTTTCTGCCAGGGCACACTATTTATTGGGTATTATTTATTTTGAGAAAAAGGATTTCGAAAGATGTCGGAATAGCTTCACCGCGGCACAGAACCTCCTTCTAAAGGAACCTAATCCGAAATTACAACACCGCATAGCGCTCAATTTGGGTCAGCTCGAACGGGCGTTAGGCAACACCGATGAAGCTTTTGGATACTTTGAAAAAGTAATCAATGCTAGTTTACAAGACCAGTATTATGATGTGTACACAGAAGGTGTAGTCCAATATGGCAGGTTGGCCACCGAACTCAGCTATTTTGACCAGGCCGAAATGACGTTGAGCATGGCCTACACCAATGCCATTCAATGGAATCGGCTCGAACTCCAGAAGAAAATCATCAACAGTCTTCGAAAAACATACGAAAAGAAGGGTGACTACCAAAACGCCTACAACTTGATGACCCAATATTTGGCCGTTTCGAATCGGATTCAACGGGAACAAAATTCAGAATTGGTACAAGAGCTCGAGGTAAAATACCAAACCCTTCGAAAAGAAAATCAAATCCTGGCGCTGAAAGAGGCCCAACTAGAAAAGGAAAATGAAATTGACCGACAAACCACCATCAAAAAAGCCTTTTTGTATGGGTTTCTGGTAATTCTGATTCCGATTTTGGCCTTGTTGTACGTGTACTATCAAAAACTGCAAACCCAGAGCCAGCTCAATTTGCGGCAGAAGGAATTGAGCGCCCAAAAGATGAATAGCCTAATCAAGGAAAACGAACTCGAAGTGGCCAAATCTTCTTTGAACGCACAACAAGAAGAGCGACGTAGAATCGCAAAACAATTGCACGATAGCATCGGAAGTAACCTTGCCGGTATCAAGTTGCAATTGGCCAATCTTAAAGAAACGGATACAACCCAACATAACGTCCTTGAACAAATTGACCAAACCTATGAGCTCGTACGTGACATTTCGCACGACTTGATACCAAAAAGGTTCAAACAAGATGCGTTTACAACCCTGATGCAAGACTATTTGAAAACCATAGAGGAAGCCTCTCCTATTCAAATCAGTTTTTCAGCCTACCCTGAACATGCGGTTAACGGTTTGAAGGATGCACTTAAAGTAGAAATCTACAGCATCTTGCAAGAGTTGATAACGAATACCCTCAAACATGCCCAAGCCAAAACGGTTGAAGTGCATTTGAATTTACATGAAAATGTTTTCCAATTGCTTTATGAAGATGACGGTATCGGTTTCGACCAAAACAAGACCGCTCGGGGCATTGGATTGGAAAATGTAAAAGAACGGTTGGCACAGCTTAGTGGCAACGTTAACATCGACAGCGTTCTAAATCGAGGCACCGCCATAACCATCGAAATACCCGTACACGACCATGCAGCCTAAATCGAAAATCATCATAGTAGACGACCATAAAATGTTCTTGGATGGTCTACGAAGTATTCTTGAACCACAACCTCATCTCGAAATCGTGATGACGGCAAAAAATGGTCAAAACGTAGAAAAATACTTGAACATCAACACTAAAGAAGGCTTTGCTTTGGTGGTTATGGATTTGAACATGCCCGAATATGATGGGGCGGAATTGAATCGGTTCATCAAGAAGAACCATCCCCAAATCAAAACCTTGGTGGTAAGCATGCTGCATGATGTGCAAACCGTCCGCACTTTGACCCAAGATAATGTGGATGGCTATCTTCCCAAAAACGCCCCCAAAGAAGAATTGCTCAAAGCGATTGAAACTATTCTTGGTGGTAAAAAGTATTTTGCGCAAACCATAAAAGACGCTTATCTCAAAGGGATGACCATGCAAGATGCTGCACCGGAACAAAGCCTGTCCAAAAGAGAAAAAGAGGTGCTGCGCTTGATTGCCATGGAACAAACCACTCAAGAAATCGCAGACCAGCTTTTTTTGAGCAAGCACACCATTGAAAGTTATCGCAAGAATCTTATCTCCAAGCTTGGGGTTCGCAATTTGGCTGGCCTTACCAAATACGCCATAAAATTGGGACTTATCGACTAGGCATCCCTGTTTTCAGGGAGGGTATTTTCACTTCTTTCAGGGTTGAGCTCCCTGCCCTAGCAAGGTAGTTTTACATCATAATTAAAAACCTAAGATTATGATTTATGGAATTACCCTGGTATTGCTCAGCATCATTGCGGTACCGTCTTTAGTCCTCTCCAAAAAACCCAATGCTAAAGAACTTTTGGAAAAAATCGAACCCTATCAAGGATGGATTGGCCTTGTGTTTTGTATTTGGGGAGTATGGGGCCTTATCACGGGTATCCTCAATATAGGTTGGTTGACCAAAGCACCCATTTGGTGGATTACCTTAATGACCGGAAGCTTTGTAGAAGCCGTTTTAGGGTTCATGTTGGGTTTTGGTTTGATGAACAAACTGTTTTTGGGCAAAAATCCAGATGCCCTTGAAAAAGCAGCTCAGTTGCGTGAAAAAATCGCACCCAAACAAGGAAAAATCGGAATCCTCGGCATCATTGTGGGCATTTGGATGATTGTCGCTTCATTTCTATTTACCATCGCTTAAATCCAATACCATGAAAAAAGTAATATTCACCCTTTTACTGTTATTCGTTGCCATTACAGGCCAGGCGCAACAACTTGAGAACTTCACCAACACGGTTACCGTCTATGGGCACGCTGTTGTCCCTCGTGAAACCAAAGGATATCGTATCAAAGCAACCTTGAGCATGGACCAATTGTACTACGCCGAACCCAATTGTACGAATTTGGAAGAGCTCAAAGCGAAATATTTCAGGGCTTTAAAGGAAAAAGGCTTTGACCCTGAAAATTTCAAAGAATCAAAATCTGAGTTTTTGTTGATGGGGTACCAAAAAGATGGCACCA